>CASELB010000199.1 GCA_949288685.1 uncultured bacterium | reverse complement strand
GTATAAAATACTCCAGGAAAAAACCTATTTATATTTCAGCGTTCAAATCAGATTTACCCACCTGCAAACTTATTATAGTATGCTGATTTTTTTTTGTAAAGAGGGCGTCAAAAATTTTTTATTAATTTTTTATTTGAATTTACAAAACTTAATAATATAACGGCAAGTATGCAAAAAAAAATATTTACAGATGTTAATTCCAATATGAAAATTTTGCCTGTTAATAATTACAAATCATATTCTCATCAAAATACTTTTAAATCGCAGATTTATACTGTTTCTTTCCCTGCAGTAACAGGTAACGATTGCAAATCGCAGATAGCTTTTAAAGGTAATTTTCTTACTGAAATTAAAGATTTTAAAAACTTTATTAAATCAATGAATTATGCGTATTCGTTATATAGAGCTTCTAAAAATATGGAAAAACCTTTTATTTTGCGTGAATATTGTATGGAGCCTCTTGAGGGGCTGCAATATGGCATAAAAGTATTTAAAGGACTTTCAATGAAAGATATTCAGTACTTGTCGGAAAACCTGCATGTAATTGCTGTGAAACGCGGATGCAATAATATGTGCGGTTACTGTTATGCTGATGCAAAACCAAGTAATATTGAAATGAGTTTTGAAGATTTTTCTTCTATTACTGAGGGCTTTAAAACCCTGCGAAAACGTATGTTTGGGCTTGATTTGTTCGGGAAGAATATTCCAGTAGACGATCCTGTTTATAAAACTACTGAACTTTTTTATGATGCGGATTGCATGAATATAATCTTAAAAGATAAGAAAGGCAAAATGTATGATTTTACAGAGCTTTCTGCTAAAGTTTACAATGATATGGGCAGAAAAACAGTTTTTGACACCTCCGGCTGGTTTCATAAAAATCAAATATTGCAAAAACGTGCAGAAGAATATGCGGAATATTTTTCCAAGCCCGAGAATATGAATCAGCTTGCCGCATTTAATCTTTCTTTTAACCCTTTTAACATTTCTTATATTGCTTCAGTCAAAGCTCGCCGCGCAGGTGATATTCAAAAAGCTGAAAAATTGAGGGATAGATTTACAACCAATATGGCAAATGCTTTGTTTACTTTTACTCCGTTGTTTAAATATCCGGAGTTCCAGGTCATGGCACGAAGTTTCCCCGCTTCAACAAAAAATGCAAATGAGTTTAACACAAATGCTACATTGGAACTTATTATGGAAACAATTAGCAAAGTTAGTTCAATGTATCAAAAGGATTTAAACGGAGCAAGGAAATATGTTAATTCACAACGTGATATTGATACGTTTGTTGAAATATTAATTAATGAAAAAATTGGTAAGATTAGTACTGCTTTAAATTCCGCCGGAAGAATGAGGGAATTTTTAAAGGAATTCAATATAAAAGCTGATTTACAAAATCATGAAAAAATCGTTAAACCAATGATTGACGATTTGCAGGAAAACGGAAGATATCATAAATTTCTTGCATTACGGCTTATTGATACTGATGGCAGAATTTATCACATGAATTATGCAAAGTTTATACCTACAGAAATCAAATTGAACCTCAAGAACAAAGACATAAAACCTCCTAAACTTGCAAATCTTGTTGAAAATTATACAATTACTAAAGAGACTATAAATAAACCGGAAGTTTGGATTATAGAATAAGGTAGTACTAAATAATTTTAGTCTGCCAGTACTTTCTTTTGTACTAAAAATTTATTTTGAAATTGAGCAATAGAAACCAGTTTGTCATTATATACAAGTGTTACATATTCTTCTTCGCTAAATCCGTCAGTTTTAATTTTCACGCCGTTTTTAACCGCACTAAGGGAATTTTCATTAAGTTCATACTGCTTAAAATCAAGGGTTTCAAGCGGCGGTATAATTAAAGTCTTAATATTTTCTGTATTAATGTTTTCAAGCGGGCAGGCTTTATCAATTGTGAATTTGCCGGCTTTAACGCGGATAAGTTTTTCAAGATATCCCGAACAGCCTGATAAAACTCCTATGTCATGGGCAATTGAGCGTATATAAGTTCCCTTGGAACATTCTATATAAACTTTTGCCTGTTGTTTTTGTTTGTTAAAATCCTGTAGTTCCAGTTTATAAACGGTTACTTGTCTTGTTGGAATTTCAACCTCTTCTCCGGCTCTGGCGTATTCATAGAGTTTTTTACCTTTGAGTTTTATAGCGGAAAACAGGGGTGGTTTTTGTTCTATTTCACCGCGGAAGTTATCGAGTAATTTTAAGATTTCATTTTCAGTTATCAATTTATTACTTGTTTCAACAACTTCGCCTTCCCTATCATAGGTATTTGTTGCTCTTCCGAATTGTATAATCCCCTCATACGCTTTTTCATCTGCAAGATATTCAATTAATCGTGTGGCTTTTCCTATACAAACAGGCAAAACGCCTTCTGCAAAAGGGTCTAAAGTTCCGGTGTGTCCTATTTGCTTAATTCCTGTAATTTTACGGAGTCTGGCAACAACATCATGTGACGTCATTCCTGATGGTTTATAAACATTGAGAAATCCGAACACTAAATTTCACCTTTTGATATTTTATCAATCAATTCGGTAACTTTAGAGCCTTTTTCAAGCCCGTCGCTGTATACAAATTTTATTTCCGGAGTTAGGCGCAGCCTTATACGTTTTCCTACTTCATATCTGACTTTCGGGGTATTTTTTTCGATAATCTCTTTATCTTTTTCAACCTGTTCAGGTGAGCCGAGTACGCTGTAAATTACTTTGGCGTATGAATTGTCATGAGAAACTTCGACATCCACAATCGATACAACACCGGACAAACCGCGTATTTCTTTTCGCAGGATTTCTGAAATATCCCGCATTAACTCTTTTCTTACACGTTCATTTCTTAGAGACATTTTTTACCTCGCTTACAGACTTGTTCTTTCAACTTCTTCGGTTGTAGAAACTTCAATTATATCGCCAATTTCAATATCGTTCCATTTGCTGAAAGAGATACCGCATTCAAAACCTTGTGCGACTTCTTTAACATCATCTTTGAAACGTTTAAGCTGGTCAATTGCTCCTTTGAATATTTGTTGTCCGTTTCTTAAAAGAATTGCATTTTTAGCGCGGACTATTTTGCCTTCTGTTACATAACAGCCGGCAATTCTGGTCGTTTTACCTATTGTAAAGACTTGGCGTACTTCTGCTTTTCCGAGTGCAACTTCTTTTACTTCCGGTTCAAGTAATGAAATCATTGTTTTTTCAATGTCTTCCAGAATTTGGTAAATGATGTCATATTTCTTGATTGTAACCCCTTCTCGTTCTGCTGCGGCGAGGGCGTTAACGTCTTCTTTTACCGTAAAGCCTAAAATCAGAGCCCCGGATGCTGATGCAAGCATTACATCCGCTTCAGAAATATCACCTACACCAACGTGAATAATTTTGGTTATAATTTCTTTTGATTCTAATTGTGCAATTGCTTGTGATACAGCTTCAGCCGCACCAAACGTATTTGCCTTTATAATAAGGTTAAGTTGCGGAATATCTCCGTCTTTTCCTTGTACGGCTTCTTTTCTGATATGAGCCGGGAGCATTGCATCTAAGCGTTTGTTGCGTTCTTTTTCTTTTCGTTTTTCAACAATTGCTTTCATTTCTTTTTCGTTTTGTACAACTTCAAAATAGTCTCCGGCTTGCGGTACTTCGGTTAATCCGAGGATTTCAACCGGAGTAGACGGTTCAGCTTTTGTAATTCGTTCGCCTGAATCAGAAAGCAGTGCTCTTACTCTGCCGCAAGCTGTTCCTACTACAATGCAGTTTCCGGTTCTGAGGGTTCCGTTTTGAACGAGCAATGTAGCTACCGGACCTTTACCCTTGTCTAAGTCTGCTTCAATAACAACTCCGCTTGCTTCTGCTTTCGGATTAGCCTTGAGGTCAAGCACATCGGCTAACAGAAGAATGTACTCTAACAATTCATCAATACCTTGCCCTTGCAGAGCTGAAACTTTAACTGCGATTGTTTCGCCGCCCCATTCTTCAGGTACAAGACCGTGTTCTGTTAGCTGCTGCAGAACCTTGGAAGGATCCGCACCGGGCTTATCAATTTTGTTAACAGCAACGATAATTGGTACGTCGGCAGCTTTAGCATGGTTTATAGCTTCAATTGTTTGCGGCATTATTCCGTCGTCTGCCGCAACAACAAGGATTGCAATATCTGTTGCTTTTGCACCTCTTGCGCGCATTTCTGTAAACGCTTCGTGTCCCGGTGTATCTACAAATACTATTTTCTTTTCTTTTTTGTTGTCCAGATATACTGTATATGCACCGATTGACTGGGTTATTCCGCCTACTTCCGTTGATACAATCTTGTGCTTGGATGCGCGGATACTGTCAAGAAGTGTTGTTTTACCGTGGTCAACGTGCCCCATAATACTTACTACAGGTGCACGTTTTTTAAGTAGTTTTTTATCGACTTCGCTTAATGCTTTACTCTTTTCTTCTTTTTCCATTTCTTCTTCAATGTAAGCATCAAGGTCTTCATCAAGGACTTCAAGTCCATATTCTGCACAAACTTTTTTGATAACGTCTACGTCAATCAACTGGTTAACTGTAGCCATTATTCCCTGGAACATTAGAAATTTAACAATTTCAGCCGGTGTTTTTTTAATCTTTTCGGCAAGTTCGTTGATGGTCATTGCCTGATTAACGACGAGCTGTTTAACTTCGGCTTCTTCATTTTCTTTATGAGCTTTTTTCTTATGCTTGTGTGCGGCGGTTTTTTCCAGTGAAATCCGTTCTTGTTCTTCTTGTTTTGAATTGTAATCTTTATCTTTTTTCTTGTTATCTTTTTTCTTTGAGAACCCTTTATTTTCGTATATTTCCTGCGGAATTATACGTCTTTCAACGAGTTTCTTTTCCTGATTAGTATCTTTTTTAAACGGGCGTTTTTCACCTTCGCCGGAACGTTTTTCATTGTCTTGAGTTTTTCGTTCAACCTTTTCTATTAAAGGTTTTTGCGGGGCTCTTCGTACAATTTCAATTCGGCTTGTTTTTTTATCGGGATATTCTATTTTAGTGTGTTCAACTTTTACAGGCTTTTTTTCTTGTTTTTCTTCCGGTTTTTCTTCGACTTCTGCCTCAACGTTTTTGGTTTCTTCTTTCTTTTCGGGTACAGGTCGCTCTTTCTTTTTGACTATTTCAATAAGCGGTTTGTTAGTTGTTTTTTTAGCTTTTGTTTCTGTCGTATTTTCTTGTTTTTCTGCCTGTTCCGTACTTTCTGCAGGTTTTGTTTTCTTAACTACAAACGCTTTTGGCTTTTTTGCAGGTGCACCGCTTGCCTGCCCCAGATGTTCTTTTAATCTTCTTATTTGCTGCGGAGTTACCACATTGGAATGCGATTTTACTGCGATAGAAATTTCTGCAAACTTTTCTATCACTTCTTTGCTTGTCATGCCAAGTTCTTTTGCTAATTCACTAACTCTGGTATTCTCCATTATTAAATAATCCTTTCAATTCCTGTGAAGTCTTCAAGGCTTTATTTAATTTATTTTTCTTAAAAGATTT
>CASELB010000198.1 GCA_949288685.1 uncultured bacterium | reverse complement strand
CTTTGTCATATTATCCAGTGTTAATTCCCCGCCACTTATCGTCAACGTTCCGTCCCATTTGTCCGTCAGTCCGTCTAAGGTGACATTCGCGTCGTTGCCTGTAATATTAACAACAGAACCTGCGCCAATTGTTACATTTGCATTCTTATCAACAGTACCGCCTGTAATATCAAGATTTGTGCCGCTGCCATTTACAGAAATACTGTTATTTGTACCGTCAGTTGCAATATCCGCACTATTTGAAGAACCGTTAGCAATAGTTAAGCCTGAAGAATTACCCAAAGAAATATCGCTATCAGATACCGAACCGTTATTAACAGTTAAATTAGAATTATCCATTGTGACATTGCCGTTTGATATTCCCGACGCACTGTCATTAAGAGTCAAATCCGTATTATCCAGAGATAAATCACCGCCTGTTTGAGTAAAACTTGAGCCTGACGAAGTGGTCTTATCAATACCTGAAATATTTAATGTGCCGTCAGAAAGTGTGACATCTCCACTCCAGTTATCACCGGTGTTAATATTTGCACTACCGCCTGACACATCAAGCGATGCTCCGTTATTTATATTAAGAACGGTGTTATTACCAACAGATGAACCTTCTGCAACGGTCAAATGTCCGTCCTGAATTGTTAAATTACCGTTTAATGATTGGAATAATCCGTTTTTATCAACGGTATCATACCCTGATACTGTTAAATTACCGCCTGTATGAACGACTTTTCCGTTCCAAATATCATTTTTATTTAAACTTACATTTCCGCCTTGAATATTGAGATTAGTACCGGACTGAAATTCAACAGCCGCATCAGCAGTAATTTGACCGTTGGATATAGTTAAATCAGCGCCATCAGCAATAGAAAGCCTGCCGCCTTCAATACTGTCGCCTGTATTATTAAGAGTAAAGTCCTGCAAAATATTTGTTACACCGGAGGTCTGAGAGAGAGTACCTGTTTTTTGAGGGTCATAAATATTTAACGTTCCACCGTTTACTGTAACCTGTTCACTCCAGATGTCATTATTGTTAAGAGTTAATTCTCCGCCCGCTACTTCAATACTTGCACCATCCCCCATTGTAATTGCTGTATTGGTGCCGATTTCACCATTATCTACAGTAATCTTTGCGCTATCATCAATAATAAGATTACCGCCGTTTAAGTTATCATTAGCATTATTAAGTGCAAAATCGGAAGCAATTGTAATATTACCGCCGGTCTGTTCAAGTACACCGGTTTTATTCACACCGTCTAACGTTAAATTACCATCCGTAACGGACACATCACCGGTAAATACATCATCTGTATTTAAAGTGACATTTCCGCCATTAATCGCAAGTTCAGAATTTGCAGTTAAATCAATTTTTGCCCCGGAAGTTATACTACCGCCAGAAACTGTCAGTAAAGAATTTTCAACTCCGTTTCCTATAGTTAATGTACCAGCGGAAATATTATCTAAAGCGTTATTCAAATCAAAACTTGTGCCGAGAACCGTAGTAGATGCACCCGCAACAGTTTGTGAAAGGACACCGGTTTTATTTGTAGTATTTTTATCAACTGTCAGATTGCCGCCCTTATTATTAATATTACCGGACCATACATCACCGTCATTAATATTTAAACTTCCGTTTGTAAGATTAACTGTTGAATTTTCATCAATATTCAAATTAACATTGTCGTTAATATTTGAAGTTCCGCCAATTGTCAAAACTGTATTATCAAGAACAAGGTTACCTTGAGAAGCAATTAAATTTGCATCCCCGCCGCTTATCTGCATATCAGCCAGAGTTAATGTGCTGTTCGCATTATCCATACCGATAGTACCGAGCCAGCTATCAGCATTATCAAGAGTTAAAGACGCACCGGAAAGATTGAGGCGCGCATCTTCATTAATGGAAATATTTACGGCTTCAGCTATTGTACCATCATCCAGAGTCAGAAGTGTATTACCGTCAAGAACAAGATTTCCCTGTTCAGCATTTAATTGACTTGTGCCCGATTTTGTATAATCTTTCAATGTCAAAGTAGCATTTGCACTGCCAAGAGAGATTTCTCCTTCCCAATTATCCGCAGAGCCTGAATTTGAATCTAATACAACAGATGAATTGTTTGCAATATTAAGTGTTGAATCCGCAGCTATATCAACAATTGTTTGTTCAAGCACATTCCCTGAATTTAGAGTTAAATCGGAATTACCGGTAACAGTAACCTTGTTTGCCGATGTATCCGATGAATAGTTAACGAAGTTATTGTTACCGCCTGCAATTGTAAGAGAGCCTGAATTTTCAAGATAAATATCCGCTTCAGTAATTGATGAGCCGGCAGAAGAAGTCAGAGAACTACCGCTAATTGAAACAGAACCGCCTGCAACGGAAGAAGTACCATTCAAAGTTAAATCAGAAGAATTTGATAAAGAAACCTCGCCGCCGGATTGGGAGAATGCAACATTTCCGGTAAAACCATCTACATTAAGAGTTCCGTCCGCAATATCAACAAGACCGTTCCAGACATCTCCGCCATCTATTGTTACACTTCCGCCGTTTATTGATATTTCTCCGTCTGCG
>CASELB010000197.1 GCA_949288685.1 uncultured bacterium | reverse complement strand
TTTTCTATACATTTTATGAAGTTTGTACTCAACCCTGTGGTCAACTATAAGATAAAATTTGAATAACATTTATAAATTTTATCTTCTTCAATACCGATATATCTCAGCGTTATAGACGGGCTTGAATGATTAAATATTTTCTGCAACATAGCAACATCTTTGTATTTTTTATAATGGTGATATCCAAATGTTTTTCGCATTGTGTGAGTTCCAAATTTTTCTTCAAGTTTAATTTTTTCGCAGGCTTTTCTAATCGTATAGTAAGCAGTAACTCGCCCGAGACGGTTCTGAAACTTTGTCATAAAAAGCGGCTCATCAGGTTCTCTCCCTTTGGTAAAGGAGTCAAACATAGGTTTTAACTTAGAATTAACAGGGAATTTTTTAAACTTTCCCGTTTTTTGTTCTATAAGCTGTATAAACTTTTTCCCTTTTACATCCTCAACATTAAGCGATAAAATATCTGAAATTCTTAAACCGCAGTTTGTACCAATTGTAAACATAAGCAAATCCCGCGGATTTTTTGCCAAGACCCTCTCAATTTTCCTTAGCTCGCTCAACTTCCTAATCGGCTCAACAGTCCCCATAAAATCTCCTTTCAATACTTCACCATTAGACTACTTTCTGCCGCACAATATCTGCAACAGAACCCACAATTCTTAATCCATATATAATTGTAATTTAAAGTATTAAAATGGTTGGCAAAATATCATATATTTAAATTCATACAATATTTCCATACCTCTGAATGTTGCTTATTGTCCGTTGTCTTATAGTCTACAAAATCTTATTATTTACAAAGAAACCGGAGGTCTTTTGATAAAAAAACAAGTTGGAAACCGTATAAAGCAAATACGACAATCTTTAGGATTATCGCAAGAAGCCTGCGCATTAAAAGCACAAATTGACAGAACTTACTGGACAGACGTAGAAAACGGGAAACGTAATGTTTCAATTATTAATCTCCAAAAAATTATCAATGCGCTTGACCTGAATTTCGAAAAATTCTTTAAAGGAATGTAAACAATGAAAAAATACAGACTTGGTACAGTAGAAGCCTCTGAACAATTAATACGCGACCTTTATATAAATTTACGCAACGAAGTGAATGCCTGGGCACAAATTACACTGCAAACTCCGCAGGCTCGTATGGGATATATCGGACAACATCTTGTAAGTGTAGTTACCGGATATTTCGGCGGAAAATCCGGGGCGCGCGGCTATGATTTAATTATTGATAATAACCGGTACGGAGAAATTAAAACTTGCTATCGCATAGACCAGCTTGGCAAATGTAAAGATTGCAATAATGTAGTGAGCAGCTTGGAAAATAAATGTTCAGGCTGCGGTTCATACAACATTATTCGTAATGATGATTCGAAATGGTTAATCAGCATTCGCAATGAAAAAGAATTTTCAGAAATATTAGACCCGTATCGATATTACTTTGTATTATTTGAATTTGAAAATATAAATACCCCTCAAAATCATAATATAGTAGCTTCTATATGGGAAGTTGACCCTAAAGTTAAGGGTTTTGGATATTGTATGATTGATTATTATCTAAACATCCGTGCAAAATCTAAATCTAAAGCCCCGTTTAACATGTGGCCACACCAGTTAAAATTTGCATTAACAAACCCGCTTTTAATATATAGAGCCATTATTACGGAAAATGGCAGTATTAATACAAAGATTTTTCCTACTTTTAATAACTCCTGTATAGATAAACTTGCTCCTTTAAATGAATACTCACAATCAACAACACTTACAAAATCCGCAGTAGAAGAAGTTTTGAAAAAATATTGTCCTTCTTTAAACAGCGGTGGAAAAAGCAAAACAGAGTTATTACACATACTTGAAGATATTAGAATTCACAAAAGAATTAACAATTTAGACTTATGCAACGATTTGGCAGAAGCTATATATGTTCCGGAAATTATAAACAAAACAGAGTTCATCCCTTCCAAAATATTAAATTACTATAATACAAAAAAATTAGAACCTGTTTAATTTAAATACAAACTTTTAATTGTGCCTCAATACTATCCAGCCTTTTTAATGACCGGAGATAGTATTCCCTGTTCAGCTCAAATCCGACATATCTGCGATTATTATTTATACATGCAACTGCAGTTGTACCACTCCCCATAAAAGGATCCACAATTATATCATTTTCATTACTGCTAGCCAGTATTAACCGTTCTATCAGATTTAAAGGCTTCTGTGTTGGATGAAACCTGTTTTTTTCTCCATAAAATTTAATATCATGCCATACATCGGTAAGTCCCATCTGAGGATTAAAAGTTTGACTGATTTTAGAATATGGAATATCAAATTTGAGAATTTGCTGCAATTTGTTCCAAATTTCTTCAGTTGGCAATTGTTTACAAACATTTCTCCCTGTATAAATACTCCACATACCGCCACCATTAGATTTTACATTGAGAGCATCATTAATATTTTTGGCAGAATATCCAAGTTCTTTTTGACGCATCTTAAGAAAATTTTTAACATACGGTTTTGAATCTTTGCATAAAAATAATATACTTTCTGTAACATTAGGAAACATTTTATAATTTTTAGTTGCTCTGCCGGATATAGCCTGAATTCCTTTATTAAGTATAATCTGCTGCCTGAGTTCCAACCCTGCTGCTTCTAAAATCGGCAATATACGGCATAACATACGAAAATAACCAAACAGGTAAAAACTCCCGCCTTTTCTTAGAGTTCTTACTGCCTCTTCAATCCATTTTTTAGACCAATCGATATAATCTTCTTCCGTCCGCCATGAATAATCCCATTTTTCACCAATAACTTTAAAATATGGCGGATCAGCAATAATCAAATCTACAAATTCATCAGGTATTTTGGTTTTTATACCAGAAATACAATCTTCATTATATATCCTGTTCAAATCCATTAACTAAATACCTTTATCTTTTATCAACACACAAACTAATATTTACTTCTTTAGCTATTATATACAAAATAAATTATTTTTTCAGAATTTTAAAAAATATTTAATTACCAAACTACAACCCCCTTACATAAGTAAGGGGGTTGTAGTTACAAATTTAGCAATTACCATATTCACAGGCTTCATTCCGGCGTTCTTCATCACAGTGATGAACCGCAAATGCCGTAATTACTGCACTTGCCCCAACCAGAGTATAAATTATTCTTGACATAGCAGTCATATCACCGAATATAGCTGCTACAAGGTCAAATCCGAACAACCCTATAAGACCCCAGTTAAGCGCCCCTATAAGCACAAGCGTGTAAGCAATATATCTTACATATTTCACAGGCTGCCTCCTTTCCGTTGCCTTTTTATTATTACCTGATTCTCTTTTATTAAATTGGATAACCGGGCTAGGTATATGTAGTTATTTTAATTGATTAGTACCACAAATGGTCCGCAAGGTGTGATAAATCAAAGATTTACCAAAACATTTTTGTCAGGGTAAGCCCAACCTGCAATTTTTGTTAAGATACAGGGTAAGAATTCTCGACCTACAGCTTTTAGTCTTACATAGAAATAAGCTAGCATAAATGTAACAATAAGTTAACAATTAGGCAAAAAAAATTTTTAGGGGTTTTAAATACTATATTGATATTTATATTAAGGAGTAAAATTATGGAAATTAGAAATTATCAATCAATTAAAACCTGTCATAACACGAATCCGGCTTTTTCGTCAAAATTAGTTTCAAATAATACTTTGAGAGATGCCTTTGACCATGCTAAAAAAACTTGTAATGTTAAATTTCTAAATTCTATAAAAACTATTTTAAATGACGGGAAAAATGATACTATAAGTATAGTTTCTTATCGTAACCCACATTATACGGAAGAGTATTATATGACAAGTTTATATGTTAACAATGTAGAAAAAGATTTTTTATTACATGAGCAATCACCATTTGTTTCAAAGAAACATACCAGCACAGGTAACCGAATTTTAGATTCAATAAAATTAATTGTTAGAAATTTTACTGATAAAAAGCAAGTACGTACAGAATTAGACGAAATATATAAAAAGTATAATTTGGAAAAAGGTACTACAAGATATATATATGATGAACCCGAATTTTTTTAAAATAAATTCATAAAAAGATGAATACTGCAAGCAGACTCTCAAGAGGATTGATATAAATAATCTTTAAGATAAGATTTTCAGCGATGTGACTTGACTTTTAGGAAAAATCCGACTATTATATAGTATAAGTTTAAAATGGTCGAGGTTTTATGTATAAAGAACGAACATTAGAAAAGCACGTTTTTGAATTAAGTAGTCAATTCAAGGTTTTGCTTGTGACCGGAGCAAGGCAAGTCGGTAAAAGCACATTATTAAAACATTGTGACAAAAAACGGGATTATGTAACTTTAGATGATTATAAAGCCAGAGAATTGGCGATAAATGAACCGGAATTATTTTTGCAAAGATATAAAGCTCCAATTATCATTGATGAAATCCAATATGCGCCAAACCTGCTTTCGTATATTAAAATAGCAGTTGATAATAGTGATGAAAAAGGACAATATTGGCTTACAGGTTCGCAACAATTTCATCTGATGAAAAATATTACTGAATCTTTAGCAGGACGAGTTGCGGTGTTGGATTTAAAAGGATTTTCACTTAAGGAAATTTTAAGTGAGGAGCAAATTCCATTTATTCCAACAAATGATTTTATTGAACAAATGAGAAAAAAAACAAGTTCACAAAATTTAACAACTATTTATGAGCACATTTGGAAGGGAGCTTATCCCGATATAAATGTCAACAACTTGAATTGGGAAACTTTTTACAGCTCATATCTTCAAACATATATAGAAAGAGATATAAAAGATTTAAGTGCCGTTAAAAACGAAATGGATTTTTTGAAGTTTTTAAGAGTTTTAGCATCCAGAACAGGTCAAATGCTTAATTATACAGATGTTGCATCAGAGGTTGGTGTATCTGTAATGACAATAAAATCTTGGGTTTCAATTTTAGTATCATCAAATATTGTTTATCTTTTACAACCTTATTTTTCTAATTTAAACAAAAGAATTGTTAAAACTCCAAAAATTTATTTTTTAGATACAGGATTATGTTCTTATTTAACAAACTGGGAAACTCCAAAAACATTGGAAAGCGGGGCAATGAGTGGTGCTATGTTTGAAACATTTGTAATTAGTGAAATTATAAAAAGCTACGTTCATAATGCAAAAATACCGAATATATACTATTATCGGGATAAAGACAAAAAAGAAATTGATGTAATTATTGAAAAAAATGATAAATTATACCCGGTTGAAATCAAAAAAACTGCAAATCCGGACAAAAGTATGCTTAAACATTTTTCCGTAATTCCAGAGGAAAAACGGGGCGAAGGTGCTGTAATTTGCCTTTGTAATAAAGATTTTCCTATATCAGGAAATACAAATGCAATTCCTGTTGCTTATGTATAAATTATTTCAACAGTTTCCAAAATGGAAGTAGAATTGCAGGATATGATAAATCTGTGATTTACTGCAGCCTGCTTGTTTAAAGCGTCTAAAAACATTGATACTACTAACAAAAAAAGACTCTCAAGAGGGTTAATTTGTAGATGGCGGGAACGATGCTTCAAGGTTCAAACTTTTGTTAAAGAGATATTATCAAAATTTACAAACAAATTATATATCTATAGTTTGCTTAAAGATAAACAAACTAATTAACAATTTTTATGCTAGAATAGTCATATAGGGGTAATTATGACTTTAGAAAACAAATTAGGAATAACTGATTCAACAGAACTTTTTAGAGCAGAAGAAAAAATAAGTAAACTTAAGGCAATAGAACTTTTTGAGAACAAGGTTATTTCCGATTTGAAAGTTGGAACATTTGAATCTCTGGCTTTTATTCACAAATATTTGTTTGACGAAATCTATGATTTTGCAGGAGAAATAAGAACTGTAAATATTGCAAAAGG
>CASELB010000196.1 GCA_949288685.1 uncultured bacterium | reverse complement strand
CTGACTTTTTGGAGTCAGTATAAGTATTCCATAATTTTGGAGGAGATTTTGGGATAGTTGTTACATGGCATGTTATTACAATTTTTCTTTTCATGATACTGATTTGAAGAAAATTTTTACAAAAGTTTACAAATCAGGTATTGCTTTTTTGCCACAATTCGTGTATTGCAACAATTTCGGGGGGCATGGTAATTTATGAAAAATGATTAAAAGTAAACTCATCAACAGAGGAATATTTTATACAATTCCCATTCTTTTTAACAATTAAAGGAACATCTTGTTTACTATCAGCCTCTCCGATTATGAACCAACCGGCGGAAATGTAATCAGGCGGCAACACCGCAACAAGTCCGTAGTCCTCACCGCCGAACAATATTAAATTTTCCCAATCATCAAAATTTTTTATATCTTTATCATAAGGTATTTTTTCGAAATCAATACTCAAAGTAATATTTGACGCTAATGCCATTTTAAACAGAGCATCGCCAAGCCCGTCTGATGTATCCATCATAGCATAAGGAAGGGGAACCGACCGCGAAACATTAAGAGCAAGTTTGGGATACAAATAAGGAGAAATATGAGCTTTTATTAAGTTTTCAGGTCTTGATTTTCCGTTTTTTAATAACCTCAGCCCAGCCGCACTTGAGCCGTGCAGCCCGCAAACTGCTACTTTGTAACCGATTTGGGCATTACTTCTGGATGAAATATTCCTACCGTTAACTCTCCCAATCATACATATAGAAATAAATATCTTATCTCCGCCGGTTAAATCTCCGCCAATAATTTCCGGCGGGTTCATACCTTCAATTGCTACACTTAATAACCCGTCATTAAGTCCTTTATAAAACTCTTTAACAAAATTTTCAGTACAATCAGAAGGCATAGAAACCGAAACAAGTGCGTACGCAGGTTCCGCACCGGATGCAAGAACATCACTAATATTCACTTTTATAGCCTTATTCCCTAATTGATACGGAGTTATCCAATCAAGATTGAAATGAACCCCCTCAACAAGGCTATCCTGTGTAACCGTTATTCCCAAATCCTCTAAATACGCACAATCATCACCGATATACCGGCTTTTTGTTAAACTTTTTATAATATCTATTAAATGGTTTTCATTCATTAATTAATAGTATACACCTTTTTATAATAGATAAATACACCGGCAATTGATAGAATTATATTAGGGAGAAATGCAGCCATAACAGGAATTAAGGTTCCTGCCTCACCAAGTGATATTGAAAATGCCCGAACAAGATAATATACAAATATAATTAATATACTAAACAAAAATCCGCGGTTATATCTGACCCTGGGCGGTGTAATAGCAAGAGGCACCCCGATAAGAACCAGTGCAATTGTCATTAACGGAAGAGCTATTTTATCGTACAAACTAATCATTAATTCCTGTTTATTAGGTACGTCCGGCTTGCTTAAATATCTCAAAAGCTGAATAAAATTATGTTCATTTGCAATATTTTTATTCATCTCCTTTGATAAATCCATCCCGAACATTGCATCAGACTGTTCAAACATAGCCGTATCAAGGATTTTACCATCATCAGAAATTGTATAAATAATTCCCTTATCAAATTTCCACCCCTCAGGAGAAGTTTTACCTTCTCTTGCCTGCAAAATCTGAATAGTACCTTCTTTGGAATTATCTAATAGTGTAATATTGTATAAAGTTTTATCTTTACATTGACCGACATAAAAAAGTCGTTTTAATGTTCCGTGTTCTTTCAGTTCCTTAAATGTAAAATTATTTTTACCTTCCGGAATATTTTTTTGCCCGAACGCCCATAACGCAAGGTTTGTTGCCTGTTTCGTCATTACAGGAACCACAAATTCATTTATGCTGAAACTTACGAGAGACATTACAATTGCAAAAATAAATATCGGCTTTGCAATTCTGTTTAGCCCGATACCGCAGGCGCGCATAACCGTAATTTCCGACAAAAGACTCAAACTGTTTAATGTCATAACCGTAGCAAGCAGAACTCCCATCGGTATAGTCATAACAAAAACAGTCGGTAAATGAAGAATAATTATCATTAGCGCAACTTTAAAAGGTACACCGTAAGTTGAAATCTGTTTAATAAGTGTAATAAAACCTTCCGAGGCAAATATAATTGAAGTAAATACCAGCACACCCATTATAAACTGCCCTATAACCTGCTGCAGAATATACTTGTCAAGTATTTTGAGATTTTGGTATTTTTCAACTAAATTCATTCTTAGATTTTATCAAATCCTGTGTATTTTCTCAAAACTTCAGGAATAATTACAGTACCGTCTTCTTGCTGGAAGTTTTCTAATATAGCAGCAAAAGTCCTGCCTACGGCAAGTCCGGAACCGTTAATCGTATGCACAAACCTTGTCTTGCCCGTTGCTTTATCCCTGTATCTTATATTAGCTCTTCTTGCCTGATAATCACCGTAATTTGAACAGCTTGAAATTTCTTTGTAAGTATTATAAGAAGGCATCCAAACTTCAAGGTCATAACACTTATTTGCACTAAAACCGATATCCGCAGTACAAAGCGCTACTCTTCTGTAAGGTAAACCTAATAGTTCAAGGCATCTTTCACCGTTCTTTGTAAGTTTTTCGTGCTCTTCAGGACTGGATTCCGGAGTCGTAAGTTTTACCATTTCAACTTTATTAAACTGATGAACTCTTATTAAACCTCTGGTATCTTTGCCTGCAGAACCCGCCTCCCGCCTAAAGCACGGAGTATAAGCCGTCATATATTTTGGTAAATCGTCTTCAGAAAGGATTTCGTTTGCATAAATATTTGTAACGGGAACTTCCGCAGTCGGAATTAAATATAAGTCCTCATCCTGACATTTATACATATCTTCCGCAAACTTCGGAAGCTGTCCTGTGCCTGTCATAGTTGCTGAATTTGCCATAAACGGCGGCATAATTTCTTCATAACCATGCTCTAAGGTATGTAAATCAAGGAAAAACTCGATAATTGCGCGTTCAAGTCGAGCACCTTTTCCTCTATACATAACAAATCTGGATTGAGAGAGTTTAACACCACGTTCAAAATCCACAATACCTTTTGCTTCCGCTATATCCCAGTGAGGCTTAAATTCAAAATTAAATCTAACAGGCTCACCTGTACGATGAACTTCTACATTATCATCTTCCGACTTGCCCACCGGTGTTGTTTCATCAGGAATATTAGGAATATTCAACAAGAGTTTACGTTGGGTCTCATCTAACTCAATCTGTTTTTCTTCCAGTGCTTTAATTTTATCTCCCGTTGCACGGACTTCTTCCTGTATTGCATCAGTATTTTCACCACGTTTTTTCATTTCGCCGATTTTTTGGGATTCAGCTTTTCTTAAAGCACGCAGCTCATCCGCTTCCGTTTGAATTTTCCTGCGCTCAACATCTATTTCTATAACCCTGTCGACAGAAAGTTCAGGATTTCTTCTTTTTAACAACTCATTTATTTTTTCGGGATTTTCTCTTATTAAACGAATATCCAGCATTTATACACCTCACATTACTATTATATTAAAATATACCCCTCTAAAAAATTTTTATCAATAGGATTTAAACGGAACATATATACAACTTTACCCCTGATATACTCAAAATATAGCTATAATGTCATTTATGAACCGCTTTTCTTTAGTGTAATCCCGTTCAATTTGCAGAAAGATATAATAACACTAAACGCTTCTTTTACCAGTTTATTTAAATACGGGTTCTCAAGAATTTCGCTCTTATCTCTTGCCGCTTGAAACATTTTTATTGCATTTGATATATGTTCTACCCTGGATTGAGTCTTTGGAATAGCTTGCTCCTGATAATATTTGCCGTATAAAATATACAGCCGCGTCAACATATCATCCATTTCAAACTGTTTTGCAATTAATATACCCTTTTCTATATAAACTCTTGCTGACTCAAAATCCCCTTTAGCCAGATAAATTTCTCCGATTAACTTATTAAATAAAACTATAAAATAGTAATTATTAACATTTGCTCCACAGGCAACATCAAGCGCTTTTGTCGCAACATCAAGTGCAAATTGTGAACCTTTTGTAACAAGTTTAGTATCCGAAATCAAATACCAGGTTAGCAAAACACCTGTTGCAATTTTCTCTTTGGCAAAATAAGAAACCTGTTCTTCAAGTATCTCAAGTGCTTTTTTATTTTCTCCGCACTCCTGAAGATATTTGGCGAGAAGAGTTTTTAAAATATTTTTAGTAAAATTATCCCCGGTATTGTTGGCAAATGTAACCGCCTGAAATAACTCATCAGTAATCCCGGTAAATTTATGGGTAAGAAATTTATTCACAATATTTATAAAATTCCAGAACGACATAAGCCTGTCATCAATAATATCCAGTTCATGCCTGTCAAGTGTATCACTTAAAATCTCATTTGATGAATTTATATTTCCTTTAAGACTATTTGCCAGTGCAAGTAACAGTTGTCCCCTGAATTGCAAATTATTATCCTGAATATTATTACGTTCCAACGTGTCGAAAATAAACCTTATAACCTCAAGCCCTCTGTTATTTGCGCTCCATACAAGGGCTTCGGCAAGGTCAAAATGCGTTTCAAGCCAGTTTGTAAATATACTTTCCGGAGTAATATTTTTATTCCCGCCTCTTTTATTCAAGTATTTATTTAAAACCGGTAATACTTCGTTATCTACCAGATTTATAACTTGTCCTGCATTTCCTATTTTATTAAGCGCTTTTACTTTTCTTGTTTTAACAAGAGCTCTTTCCAATTCGTTCTCCGGCGATATCAAATCAAGAACAGCATCAGCACATTCCACAGCCCCGTAGTAATTTCCGACCTTCATTGCACAGGATGAAAGATACCCCAGCAACTCTATTCGCTGATAAATATCAGTTTCATTTACCATCTCAAGCGCTTTGGGTAAATATTCCATAGCAAGTTCCGGATTAATTTTTTCAAGTAATTTTCCAAGACGGGTATAAATATTTTTCCTTATAACTTCTCTGTTCGGAAGGTTAATCATATCCAGCAGAATAAGAGACTGTTTTTGTGCAATCAAGTATATACTTACATCTCCGATATAAGACGCAAACTTCATAATCTTTGTCCAAATTCCGAACGCATCTTCTTTCATATCCATGTTTTGCGCCAAAAATCCAAGCGCCGCAGTAGTTGAAAGTTTATAATTCACAAACACATTAAACATATTACGATTAACATCATCATAATCATCCGTTTGCTTTACATTCGCAAGAATTATACTCCATATCTTACTGCTCTTAAATTCAAAAGACAAATTACTTACCGGAATAATATAATTGAGTTTTACCAGCTTGGAGAGAAGCAGTTTTAAATACTCGCCGCCAATATTGTAAAGCCTTTCAAGCGCTGCAGGATAGAATTTAACCCCGAGAATAGCACAGGCAATTAAAATCTTATATCCCATCAAATCTTCTTTTTTAAGGATTTCCAGCCTCTTACTCATGATTAAATCTATATTAGAGAGGAGTTTAGGCTCCAACCCGAGACGCTTATAATCATTCATCAAATTTAGCGCCTGCTCAATCACTGAGGGATTACCGTTAGAAATTTTAAACAGCGCATCTTTCATACCTGCTGAAAAATCTAAATCATTATACTGCAATAAGAAAGCATCGACCTGCACTTTTTTCAACGGGGCTATCGTAATATCTTTATACGCACCGTCTTTAAAATCAGGATGTGAGAAAATTCCTCTTACAGGAGTCGGTTCAATATAGGTAAAAATAAATTTACAGTTTGTTTGAATTTCAGGAGCATCAACCAGACGTTTCAAAAACTCATAAGATGTACTGTCCATATTTTCAAAATTATCAATCACAAAAATAACTTTTACCTGAGCAATAATTGTCTTAAAAACTTTTAAAAGTATACTGATATACTTTTCTTTATTCCTATAAATATTTTCAAAATAATCAGCCTTTTCCGGATACAAAAAATTAAGCAGGTCAAGAATTTCACTGTTAGACAGGGAAGGAAAGTCCTGTTTAAAGAATTTAACCGCATTTCTTTTTAAAAGCAAAGTATCAATACAGTAATTATTAACATTAAAAAATGTCAACAAAACATCCTGAATAAACCCCATTGGCGTTAATTGAGTAATTTGCGTACATTTGCCCAGAAGCCATACAAATTTATAACTTTTTAAATCACTTGCCGCAAAACGCAAAATAAGATTTTTACCGATTCCGCTCTCACCGCTTATTGAAACAACTTTTACATTATCATCTTTAATAGACTGAACCAGAAGGTTTTTAGCTTTCTGCTGCGAAACTGCTTTACCGTCAGGCTTAATGGCAGGCTGAACTTCCTCCACATACTTATTAAGTTCATCATCATCAACTTCAGGCGGCATAAACTTATATCCGCATTTACGGCACACAGATGCCTCGGGAAGATTTAGTGCATTACATTCCGGGCAGTGCTTTAAAAGTTCGGATTTACAAGACGAACATACTGATGCGGTAATAGGATTGTATGCACCGCAAAACTTGCACAGCGAACCTATCTTGGTTTTACAGTGCGGACATTTTATCGTATTATCATCTATCTCTTTTTTACATTTAGGACACTTCATTTCCGAATATTCTCTTTGCCAGTGCGGCTAACTCGTATAACCGCTCCGCAGCCTGCGCCTGGGATACATTTAATTCATCAGAAATCGTCTCCAGAGATTTATGTTCTGCAAATCTCAAATTATACAGCTTTATAAAATCTTTTTGAGGATATTTTTCAGCTAGCGCAACAATTTCCGATTTTAATTGTTCTGCCTGTTTTGTATCAATATTAATCTTTACGTCTGTAGTTGACGGTTGATACTTAAGAGCATCATAATATCCGGCAGATTTTTTTTCAGTTGTTTTAGAAGGCTCACTAACCGGAGATGAGAGGAGTAAACTGCGTTTTTTTACCGTTGTTATTACTGATAGTTTAACTATTCTTTCAATATAACTTCTGACAACAGCTTCATCACTGATAGTTTCAAGTATACCGCCGAGACGGGTTACTACATCATCGTATATGAACTTTAATAAATCCTCATTCCCTTTGTAACGTTCGTTCTGAGTTATTATTTCTATTATCAGATTTTCATATTTTGTTTTTTGTAATTTATCCATAGTTTAACCTAAAATTTAACAATCAGCCTAATAATACCTTTATTTTTACCGAAAGTTCCGGCATAAGGCTGAGTACTCTTTAATACTGACCCTGTCGTTGCAGCAGTGATTTCATCAACCTTCTTTGAACCTGATGAACTTGATATTTTTTCATATTTTAAAACATCTTTATCAACAGACAAATCAATAACTATCTTGTTAGCAAGAGGCTGTTCACTTGCTATAAGAAGTGCATTTCTCAACTGTAGCTGCATACGCTTTGCAAGTTTTATCAAATACCTGCGCGAATGAGTATTAACCATATATGACGGAACGTCACAATCAACAGTCATAGAAGATACAGACACTGATGTGTCTAACAATTGTACCGGTTCTTCTATATCATCCAGCATAGCTTCCGCTTCTGTTTCCAATTCATCCTTCTTAGGTTGCGGCGCCGGCTGAGTTTCTACAGGTTTTGTTGCCAGTTCATTAGGCAGAGATTCTGTTTGTTCACCACCCTGTATTTTACTTAGAATAACATCTTTATTCATAAAGCCAAACACGCCCAGGGCAACAATCAGAACGAAAATACCGCCCAACAATCCTGCGGAAGATTTCTTTTTCTTCTTATAAGACTGCTCTATAACAGGCTCTTCTGTATCATCGGTGTAAAGTTCATTAATCTCTTCTTTAGTATCAGGTTCTTCCTGACTTTCAGCGGGAGGTACATCTTCCTGTACAATTTCCTCATCGGTTGATATAGCCGCTAACTCTTCATCCCCCGTACCTGCAGGTTCTTCCGACGGTTGTACAAGAGCAATAGCCTCATCAGGTGCCATTGTATTAACAAAACCTTCCATTGCCGCCTGAATATCTATTCCGGCAGGCTCATCAGCAGCAGTTTCCAATTCTTTCTCTAATTCATTGTCCAGCTCCTGAGCGGATTGTACAACTTTTTCTGTCGCCGGAGTATTAAAGGATGTACCGTCATCAGCCAACCTGAATTCACCTGATGCGAAATCCGGCACATAATTCGGATCATAATCTTTTTCCGCTTCCACACCGCTCTCTTCTTTATCGGCTTTATTATCTATATTCTGAATATCCTCAGCAAACTCCGAAAAACTTAGACCTGCATTTTGAGCTTCATTAACCCCGTGAGTATCTGCGGTTTCTTCCAATTCTTCCGGCTCATCTAATACTAACTCTTCAGAATGCTCCTCTAAACCGATTTCCGGTAATTCTTCCGATGAGAACCCTGGCTCATTATCTTCAAGAACAGGAGTTTCTTCCGAAAGTATTGTATCTGCGGCTTCATTATCCAAAGGAGACTCTATATCATCTGACAATTCAAGAGTTGCGCTGGTATCGTCTTCTTCAAGATATACCGGTTCTTGTGTATCCATACTCAAATCTCCGGTTTCAAAAGCCAATTCCTGAGTTTCGAGAGTTAATTCTTCTGCGTCTTCATTACTATTTTCCAATGCAAAATCAGACTCATTTTCCAAATCCGGTAAATTTTCTTCTTCCAATCCAATTTCCGTCTCAACAACCGGTTCAAGAGTTTCTGCATCCTGTTCATTAAGAGAGAGTTCCGGCTCTTCAACAGTCGTTTCAACCGGCTCTTCTTCAAGCGTCAACTCCTCTTCTTCGGGCATTAATTCACTTTCAGGCGCAGACAGTTCTTCTGTCTGCATATCTATATCTTCTTCAGGCAAACTCTGCTCTTGCAAATCATCTATATCAGAAGGAACTTCCAGTTCTTCAACTACAGGAGCCGCATCAAGTGAATCTTGCAAAGAAATTTCTTCTTCTAACGGTAAATCTTCAACGTCATCTGCAGGCAAATCTGCCGCAGGCGTTAATGTTTCAGGTGTTTCTAAAATCTCTTCTTCTTGAAGTGAAACATCTTCCGCGACTTCATCCTCAAGCTCCATAACCGGCTCTTCAATTTCATCTGCAGGTAAATCTGCCGCAGGCATTAATGTTTCAGGTGTTTCTAAAATCTCTTCTTCTTGAAGTGAAACATCTTCCGCAGCTTCATCCTCAAGCGCAATAGCAGGCTCTTCAATACTATCTTCTGGAGTTGGTTCGCTTAATGCAATATCGTCCTCCGGTTCAATACCGGCAGCCGGCGTTTCCGTCTCATCAACAGGTGACAAATCCAATACTTCTTCATCAGATGTTAATTCTTGTTCAGGCTCCGCAATCTTTTCTTCTTCAAGGCTTACTTCCGTTACACTCTCACCGGACGGTAAATCAAGTTCAAGGACCTCATTTTCTTCAACATTTTCGACTGGCGCAATATTTTCTTCCATATCACCGGGTAAATCAACAGTATAAAAGTCCGCAGGTTGAACCTCCGGTTCCGCAGTCGCAGGTTCTTCAAAATTTTCTTCCGATAAATCAAGCGCAATACCTTCTTCATTAAACGGTTTTTCCGGCTCGGCAGGAGATTCTTCAACAATTTCCATATCAGATAACTCATCAAGGACATTTTTTTCTGTTTCAGTCGGATTTTGCGGCAAAGTATCTTTCAAATCCGAATCTTCACCGGCAATAAATGAATCCAATACATCAACATCAGTAACAGCCGGTTCCGCAAGTCCGTCCGCAAACCCGAGTTCAAGCTCCTCAGAAGTTATGGTCTCTGCTTTAACCGGAGCTGCATCTATAGATTTTTCAAAACTCAAGTTTGCATCACACAAAATAATTTCTGCGTCAGCATATTCCATCAGCATTTTTCGTGCTTTTTCATAGTTCATCAAATCTTGATAAAACTCTTTAACATCAAGAAGTTGATTATCCAAATATAGTATACTCTTTTTCTTACAATTAAGCGGCAAACCTGCCTTTGCTTTTACAGGCAGCGAATCAAAAAGAGTTTCAAGAGTATCTATAGAAACTATCGAGGTTTTTGAAATAAAGTAGTAGTAATCGTCATGTACCGATTTATCAATTTTATCAGGTTCAATAAATCCTGCAACTTCTGTTTTGCCTGTCTCTTTATCATAATCGACAAACATATATAAATCCGGTGTGATATTCAATTCATAATGACTACAGGGTACAAGATACTCACCCTTCATCATGCCCAATCGTACATCAAGTCTTAAATCTCCGATATACAAATCTGAAATATCAATATCTTCAAAAACTTTTTTTATTCTATGCGCAGCATATTCAACCCCCGGATTTAATCCGCAGCTTTTAAAAAATTCAAACGCCGATTTAAGGGCTATAATATTAGCCAGTGCACAGCTTCTCTTCTTCTCGTCTGTTATATATCCACAGAACCCTTGTTCTTCCGCTAAATTATTTGATAACAATTTAAAAAATCTCTTCTATAAAACTACTACTCACGAAAATAATACCATAGATTATATTTTTTTTCCAGTAGTTTAATAAAATTAAGACCTAATTCTTATCCCCCGCCTGAAAAGACATTTCAGCAAGAATTCTGGAAATATCCCCACCGCCGAAAATAATTTCAAATATCAACTGCGCGTTTATGATTGCCGTTTCTCTATACTCCATCGTATCAATGTCAATGATATTAAATTCTATATAATCATCACCAACATAATTTATACGACCATAATCATTACCGGTTGCCCAGCGTAAAAAAACGTATTGTTGTTCTAAATTTTTAAGTCGGTTTATTAATTTCATTTAACATCCTTCTTACATCTATAAGTATATTTTATTATTATTTTTTGTAAAGTCAAAATTCTTTTCTGGATTTATTTTGTTCTATGAGTTGTTTCAAAAAACACTGTTTAGTAACAAAATCCACATCCGACGGACTAATACTCAGAAACTTGAACGCACATACACTAACTTTAGCATCACCGGGAAGATTACGCTTATGCACAAATTCAACCCGCGTAGTTATATCTTTTTCAGGGAAATGAATACATAAGCCCAGCTTTGCATATCTGTCAGCCTGCGGATTAGATATTAGTCTTATCAAATTTTCATTGTCCAGTACCGAGGTAATTAAGAGACTTGTTCCGTTACCCGAGATATCAAAAGTTTTACTTTCTATAACCTTTTTCTCTCCGTTATTAAAGTGGATTGTAAGTGTAACACCCAGATTGAAACGCGTCCGGAAAAACTCTCTTTGCTGCCGTATATTATAATGTTCGGGTATTTTTATATGACAAAATGTATATGGCGAATTAAAAACTGTTTGATTAACTTTTGTGTCCAGCAGGAATATTCCGTTTGTACAATAAAGTGCAACATTAATATCCGCACCGCTTGGAGGAAATTTCACCAACGGACTGGAAGATATAAGCAAGATTTCATCATCGCTTATCTCCTTTAATTCTATGCCCTCGGTGATAATTGTCTCCGACCACATTGCGCGAACATCTTTTACTTCGCCTATACGGTCTTTTAAACCTTTTGTCATATACAATATTATTTTAACATTTTATTTACTCTTTCGCAAGATAATTAATTATTTATTTATATTCTTCAAATAATTTTTTATACCGCCCGTTATTATTAAATCCGGCTCTGCAGAACAAAACTCATCAAGCATTATTACCCCGTCCCTTTTGTTACCTGATTCTATTAATAATATACCTTTCAGTACTTTATTGAACGGATTGGAATTAATATCAAGCGCTTTCATTCGTGAATTCATAACCCCCATCCGCTTATAACATTCCGCAAGGTCAATATAAAACTGCAAATTCAAGCCGTAAAGTTTCAACGCATTTAAATAGCAATCCTCTGCCAGATTAGGGTACCCTATTATCATATAGACATCGCCCAGATTTTTGTAATAAAGGGAACTTGCCTGTGTATCAGGCTCAAGGGATATTGCAATTTTAAACTCTTGAATTGCGGCATAATAATATTTATCCTGCATATAATTAAGCCCCAAATTATTATGGAAATAGGCGTTTTTTTCAGGCTCAATTGTATATGTATGAGGCTTTTTATACCCTGACG
>CASELB010000195.1 GCA_949288685.1 uncultured bacterium | reverse complement strand
CTACCGAAACATTATTTAATAATTTTTAAACAACTTCATCGCATATATTTATCAAAAAATTTTTCTACTACATCTGATTTTATAATAACATGTAAAATCCATTTTGTATAGGATAAAATTATTTTTCTGATATAATTAGGTTTATGGAGCGCTTTTATTTTAAGGATACTTTTAGTTATAAACTTCTGCTCGTTATCCAGAAATATTTAACGGTATTTCTTCAAACTTTGGGCAATATTGTTATCATGTTGGGATGCGTTCTTAAAAGACTAATAAAATTTGACATTGATGTAAAAGAATTAATGTATCAATGTTCAAGATTTGGCGTCAGTTCTTTGCCTATAACGCTCTCTATCGTTGGAATGTCGTCAATAATTGTTGCTACACAGGTGGCGGGTGAAATGATAAAACAGGGCGGCGGAAACTATGTCGGAATGTTTGTTTCTATTCTTCTTGTAAGAGAAGAGGCAGTAATAATGTCAGGATTTGCAATAATCTATATGATTGGCTCCTCTCTGGCTTCAGAAATTGCCACAATGAAAGTTACCGATCAAATAGATGCCATGCATGTCTTAAAAGTCGATCCTATTAGATATCTGTTTGTTCCCAGAATTTTATCCGGAATTATTATGATGCCGCTTGTAGTTATAGTCGCTACGGTTTTCGGCATTATAGGAGGAGCCGTAGCTTCAAATTTATCAAGCGGATTATCTTACCGCGCATTCTTTGATTCCGTATGGTTCGGCTTATACGTGCGGGACATGTATATAAGTATATTCAAAGCGGCTGTCTTCGGTTTTGTAATTGCTTTAATAAGCTGTACCTCCGGATATTATGCGGAAGGCGGAGCTAAAGGAGTTGGAGATGCAACAACAAAAGCGGTCGTCTGGTCTTTTATTGCAATCGTATTTATTGACATGATTTTTGCTATAGCATTTTTCTTTTAAGCAGGTGATTTATGGGTATACAGGTTAAAAATTTAATAAAAGAGTTTGATAACAAAAAAGTCATTGATGATATCTCTTTTAGCGTGAATGACGGAGAGATTTTAGCAATCGTCGGATTTAGCGGTTCAGGTAAGAGTACTGTTTTAAAACTTATAAGCGGGCTTATTACACCTGACAGCGGAGAAATAATTACAACCGGAGATATTGCTATGGTATTCCAGTACTCCGCACTTTTTGACTCTCTTAACGTTTTTGATAATATTTCTTTCGCCCTTGTCGAAAGAAAAGACTTAAGGAAAAAATATACACAGGAAAACCTGGAAAAAATAGTAAAAGAAAAACTTGAACTTGTAGGATTAAGCGGCATCGAAGATAAATTTCCGTCAGAGCTTTCAGGCGGCATGCAAAAACGCGTCAGCTTCGCAAGAGCAATAGTTACAGAACCGCAAATTATTCTTTACGACGAGCCGACGGCAGGATTGGACCCGATATCATCAACTCTTATTGAAGATTACATAGTCCGGCTTAAAAATGAAACCAATGCGGCATCAATTGTCGTAACCCACCAGATGTCAACAATTAAAAGAACGGCAGACAAAGTAATTATGTTATACAACGGGAAAATTGTATTTACCGGAACTCCGGACGAACTTCAAAAAGAAGATACTCCTTATACAAAACAATTTGTAAACGCATCTCTTGAAGGACCTATGAAAATGTTTGCAGAATAGCATTTTTTTGATACAATTATTAAGGAACGAGGGCAGAATGAAGGTTTCATCATCAATAAAAGTAGGTATATTAGCACTTATAGCTTTAACTATATTTTTTATGACTATATTGTGGGTTAAAGGTCGCTCATTCTCTTCTGCCGAACGTATTGAAATCCGTTTCAAAGATGTTAACGGTATGCGCCCCGGTTCAGGAGTCCAGATGATGGGTTTCCGTGTAGGTCAGGTTGAAGAAATTACGCCGGTTGTTAACGGCTCTGACAGCTACGTAAAACTAAAATTCGTTATTACCAACCCGGGGATTTCTATTCCGAAAGCATCAGCAATCTCCATCCAGCAATCAGGTCTTATCGGGGAACAGTTCCTTGAAATAACCCCGCCAAGCCACAAAACTATTTTCCTGCCGGTTTATAATAAATCAGTACTTCCTGCAGAAGTACCGGTGGAAATCAAACTGGATGATAAATATTACGATGTGGGTCTTGTGAAAAAGTCACAAATTATCGCATCTCAGCTTGTACCGCTAAAGTTCAAGGAGGACGTAAGAACCCCTTACGCGTATAAAATAAATTATGTTGTTGATCTTCCCGGGCTGATACTGCCTGACTTTATGACCGGGCAAATAGTTACAATAAACGGGAAAAAGAAATTAAGAATAGTTCCGCGTGATAACGCTCCTATTCCATACCCGAGTCAAACTTCCCCATACACAATTATTGAGCCTATGAGAATTGCTGACTTTATGGAGCTTCAATATGAAGCGGCAGAAGGCTTGACTGAAACAAACAGAATTATTAATGAATTATTTAATGATACTATGGTCGCAAATCTTAAAGAGTCTGTTAATAATTTTAAAGAACTTACAGCTCAAGCCACTACAACACTTAGCAAGGCTGAGGTTCTTATTGATTCTTCTAAAAATGATCTGGATATGCTTATGGATATGATGAAAGATGTTTCTGACAATTTCAATAATCTTGCTGTCAATATTAACGGTATCATCGGAGATGAAAACTTTAAACCTGCAATGTATGACATGACTAACTCCATAACAAAACTATCCAACAGTATTTCACCAATTCTAAGTTCAGTAGACAGTAAGGCTTTCGCATCTGACCTTAATGCGGTTATGCATAATCTTAATGAAATCTCTCAATCCGTTAACGCGCTTACAAGCGACGAGCAGGTTAAAGGTAAAATTGTAACCAGTATTGACAACATTAATCTCTCTCTTGCAAAACTAAATATTGCGCTTGATTCTCTTAACAGTTGTTCCGCAGAGGGAAATCAAACCAATCTGGAACAAATTATTACAGATACATCTGCGTCTGTATCAAACTTAAGAAAATTCTCGGAAAAATTAAATAAACGTTTCTTATTGTTCAGATTGATGTTTTAATTCTCTAAAATATTTGTCCTGACATTTCTTAACAATTGCTTGCATTATATCTTCTTTAATATACGATTAAAAATATAAGGGTTTATTAAGGGGTATATTAATGAAGGTATCCGCAATCAACAATAAGAGTATAAAGAATATACGCAGCATCGTTCCTGATAAGGCAGCAAAATTAGCATACTCATCACTGTTTTCCCTGGCTTTGTTATCCGGAGCAGCAACTAGCAGTGACCTTTTTGTCAAAAATAAAAACACGCAGCAATCAGAACAAATAAACGATAGATACGTTTATCAAAATAATACGGTTAAACAGGCACAATCTGTGTATACTGATATGTGGGGGCAGCAATGGGTACCATACAGCGAGTATCAAAGTCTTGAAAATAGAACAGAAATTGTAAAAGAAAAATACGAAAATTTAAAAAAAGAGTATGATGAACTTGAAGAAGTACTTTCTGATAAACAGGACAAACTTTATGATATAAATGAAATTTATGAAAAAATGGTAAAAAAGGTAGATGTTGAACAGGACTGGATAAAATCACTCAATTACCGGATTGAATCGTATTATGAACCCATTACAAGAGAAGAAAACCATGTAGGCAGCAACACCATTCTCTCTGCAATAATTACATTTCTTATCACTCTCGGAGTTGCCGCTTTAATTACTATTGAAAAAAAGAAAAGCAAAAATATAAGGATAGATTAATGAAGATAACTGCAATTAATAATCAACAGTTCAAAGGACATTTTCCGCTTAACAAAACAATAACAAATGCGGCATATTCTTCTCTCTTTTCTTTAGCGCTGCTTTCCGGTATAAACAACTTAATTACGTCTGAGAAAGATTGTTTTGCAAAAGAAACAATACAAAATAATGAACTGCAAGCATTAAACCATCCTATTGTAAATAAAGCCCAGACTATATATTCTGACGGATACGGTCAAAAGTGGGTACGATATAAAGATTATGACGATAAATATAAAGAATATCGCGATTACAGATCAGATATAACTTTCTACAAGGATTGTATGAAAGAAACTGAACAAGAAATAAAAACAACTAATCAAGAAATGGAGGAAAAATTACTCTTTATACAAGATTTTAATCAAAATTTTCCTTCCCTTGTTGCCCAGAGGAAAGAAATGCAAGAAAATCTAGAAAATATATCACAGTATTATGAGGATATTCAAAACTCTAACGGGCTTGGTATATTTTTAGGAGGGTTAGCAGGTCTTGTTCTGGCACTAATCAGCCGCAAGATATATAAGTTTGCGGAGAAAAAACTTTCTAAACAATAATTTATTGGGGTAATGTATATTGTATACACTTAGCGGGGGGACAAAATCCCCCATTTTCTTTTAGCTATATATTCCTAAATTTTACCAAATCCATTTTCCTTAAACGTATATTTTCCGGAGTAACTTCCATTAATTCATCATCACCGATGTACTCAAGTGCGTCTTCAAGAGAAAGCTCTCTGTGCGCCTGCAATGTAACCATTACATCAGCTGTGGCACTGCGCATATTGGTAAGTTTTTTGGTTTTGCAAACATTAACCACAATATCCTGCGGTTTATTCCCCTCACCAACTATCATACCT
>CASELB010000194.1 GCA_949288685.1 uncultured bacterium | reverse complement strand
TTTGAGGTACGCAGTACCGAGTTTGCCCGCTTTGGGTTGAACTTTACAATTGATGAGTGAACGCAGCTCAGAGTACCTGTTTTACTTCTCTTTTGCCGCCAAAAGAGACCCAGTCCGGAGGACCCGCCGGAGGCGTTACACTCCTTGTCCGGACGGACAGGGGAATAATGTGATTTGTAAGAGATTCCGAAACAAGTTCGGAATGACAGGAATAGATATGTCGTCCTGAACTCGTTTCAGGACCTAAAGCAAGCCTTGCAAGAGATTCCGAAACATCTTGGTTGCTCGCACTAAACGGCGTTACGTGTTGAAAACTCAACGTTTCCAACACTCCAGCCTCTGCTCGCAATCCGCAGTTCGGAATGACAGGAATAGATATGTCACCTTGAAGGAGTAAATGATATGTCGTCTTAACGATGCTGCTTTTTCCAATGGATAATTGTATTTTTTTTACTTATAATGTACACTATAAATACAGGAGAGGTAGGTTTTTTATGAGTATTATTGAACAAATCATCAGTATTAATGATGTATTAAAAGAGATTTTTAACTTTATACGTACAGACAAAGTAGTAAAACCTGATTTTGAAGAATATCTTGCAACAATCGGAGCAAAGTCTGTCTCTTCATCACAGATTGAAAAAATCTTCCTGCCTTATATCTTTGAGCGTACAATCGGGGAAAACGCACAAACCGTTGTTCAACTTTTTTGTAATTCAAAACTTTCTAAAAACCAAAATATTGCGGAAGCATTAAATGATAACATCTATTCAATATTTGTTATAAAAAAAGTTTTAAAAAACGGGTTTGAACTCTACAATCTTGTAAACGAAAAACTATATACAGTTAATTCACTTACAAAAATGACCAACCTCAGGGGCATGCATGCCGGTCAATTTATTGTTGCAAGAATATTCAAGTACAATAATGAATACTTCCTTGTTGAAATTGCAAATGTTCTAAGCGATACCCAGAAAGGTGATGCATACAAATACGCCGTAATGAAAGCCGTACAAAATCCGGAACTTGTATACAAAGATAACCCGGATAAGGAAAATGAAATAAAATCAAACATTGCGGACATGTACAAAAAATTTGTTAAAAAATTCGGAACAGAAGAAATCATTACATCAAACAAATTTGCAGACGACATAATAGGCTCATTTTGTGATGATGAAGCCGGTGATTTAAGAGAAAAAATTGTTCCTGTCACAGAATACAAATACTTTGAAGTCCCGGAACTTCAAAATACGTACAGCAATTTCATGGAAAATTCAGTAGGCGGATTTGCAACACACAACGCGACTTATGATGTAGGTATTGTCTTTGATAAAGAAAAAGGACTTTATGCAATACCTTTCTACCAAACATTCTGCAAAATTTTTGAAGGTGAAAACGTAGAAAATAAAGAAGCGTGTATTAAGTATTTTCTTACAAATGACGCAGTATCCGACAGAATCTTAAAAAAAGTCGCTGATAAATATCCCGACTTTATGAAAATAATAAATGAAGTTTTAAAAACAAATTACTCATTTGATGAACTAATTAAAAAATACAAGTCGTATTATCTTGAACATAATATGTATTCATCAGCTACTGTATTATATACTTCACAGGCATTCAGCGGAACATTTGATTTTATGGAAACAATGATGAACCGTCCCGCACCGGCAGCTATCCCGAAAGACATTGGCAGGAATGATCCTTGCCCGTGCGGCAGCGGAAAAAAATACAAAAACTGCTGTATGAAAGTCGGTGTATAAATTAATCAGCCGCAGGCAGTGTAAAAGTTATAGTCGTACCGTGGTTAACTTTGCTCTCAGCAAAAATTCTGCCGTTATGAGCTGTTACAATATTTTTGCTGATAAATAATCCGAGCCCGAAACCTATACGTTTACGTTCTTTTGCAAACGTTACGTTCTCATCAAAGATATCATTCGGGTTTTCAAGATTTATGCCACAGCCGCTGTCTGTAACGGAAAAAGTATATTCCCCTCCGGATCTGGTAAGCCGTAACACTATTTTGCTTCCGTGCGGCGCATACTCTGACGCATTACCTATAAGATTGTTTATAACACGTTTTATTTCTATTACATCCGCATTAACAGGCGCATTTTTGACATCCGATTTGAATTCCAAACTTATTTCTTTTTCTTCAAGAATATACTTTGTTTCCTGAATAGACGTATTTATCATTGTTATAAAATCTTCCGGTCTAAGTTTCAGTCCGGGGTTGGAATTTTTCTGACTGTACGAGCATAAAATATTATCGGTCATTGTTTTCATAAACTTCACCGATGCAAGGATATCATTAATAATCTCCTTCTGCTCCGCTGTCAAATCCCCGAAATTCTTTTTTAAAAGCATTTGCAGCGCTGTAATTTCAGCACTGATAGGAGTTTTCAAATCATGCGTAACCATAGCATAAAACGCATCACGCGCTTTGTTAATCTTTTTTTTAATCTCTTCTTTCTTTAATAAATTATAAATTTGGTGTTTTAAAATTCCCACATCATAAGGTTTTTCAATATAACAGCAGGCACCGGCGTTATATCCGGCAATTTTATATTCATAATCCGACAGGGCACTGATAAATATAACCGGAGAATTTTTATTTAACCCGGAGTTTTTAACAGCTTCCGCAACATCAAAACCGGAAATCTCGGGCATTAAAATATCAAGTAAGAACAAATCGTACTTATCTGTTTTAATCTTATCAACAGCATTTACAGGCTGTGTATATACCTCCAGAGAAACCCCGAGCCCGCGCACGACTTCTTCAATCAACTGAATATTCATTATATTATCATCAACAACCATTACTTTAATATCTTCAAGCGGTTTAATAACTGTTTCATCCTCTGCCGGTTTGGCAGAATCAAGATTAATCGCTTTTAAATATGTTTCAACAACTGTTTCGTCAATGGGATAAGATACTACATTTTTTATTCCGATACGATTTGCAAGCAGAATTTCATCCCTGTTCATATTTTTGACGGAAAGCCAGAATTGAACCTGCGGGTTTGCCTGTATCAACTCCTTTATACGCTCAGTATTCTCCTTAACTTTAGCAGTAATAATACACAGCCTGCTGTCAATCTTGCACCGGTCAAAATTATCTATTATCTGATACTTTTGTATATCCTGCATAGTATGAGTTTACTAATAAAAGCCGTTATTTGGTATTACCTTACCGGGTAAAAATCATGCCGTGCTTAAAGGAGGGATAAAAGTTTTTGTTGGAACAAAATGCCCAACCTACAATACTAAAGCAAGTCTTGCATGAGATTCCGAAACAAGTTCGGAATGACAAGAAGGGACATGTCACCCTGAACTCGTTTCAGGGTCTAAAGCAAAGTTTATACGAGATGCTGAAACTGTCTTGGATTATTCGGGGTGTCGGGAAATGTTGAATTTTCCGACACCTTACGGGTTCCTACCTCTCAAAAACGATACTCAATCGTTTTTTCGGCAGAGTGCTCCAACCTACCGAAAATCCGCAAGTTCGGAATGACATAATAGCATAATA
>CASELB010000193.1 GCA_949288685.1 uncultured bacterium | reverse complement strand
TTTTTTCCGTTCACATAAATACGCATTAAAAAACCTCCGAGATGTGTGATACTTTTTAAGTATACAATATTTTGCGCAAAATTTAAAGCCCTTAATCAGAAATTATTTGCGGAACTTCAACATTTGGTGTGCCGATTACCCTTACAAGTTCCAGCACGGATGCTTTCATCTGGCACTTTTGTGAAGAGCCGCTAAAAAAATCTTTATAAAAACAACCTTCACAATTACAACCGCGTTTATAACATTCTATAGCTGTAGGTGTCCACCTTCTAACAGCTATAGCCCTTCCCATATCACGACTTCTAAGCACAATTCCTCCCCAAAACTCTTTACTTATACTGACTTCCAAGTAATTAAATAACTGAAGTTCTTTTATAACCTTAATTCTAATTATAAGGATTAAGGGTGTATTTACAACCCCTTTATTACGATTTGTTACGAAAATTCAAAACCTCTATTTGCCGCAGTACAAGGCTTTTTCGGCGTTCTTGCAGCATGCTGTCATGTATCGTTATAAACTTTGCGCCGTTTAATACATGTCTAATCATGTGTTGGTGCATGTTACCATGTCTTTTATTATTATTAAGTTTTGTAAAAAAGTTGGCATGTTGCCTGAATTCTGAATAAAATTAAATTGAGATTGTGAATTGTTGTTTAAACTTTTTAAGGTAAGACTTTGTTTTTGCAAGGTCTTTTTTTTATTTATTATGAGGTAATATCTATATGTAAATATTTGTAAACAAAATCTGCAATTATAGCAATTATAGATATTTATACTTGTTTAACAGTGTGTTATGAAAGTGCAGAATTCAACAACAATTTCACAAACAACACAGCAGCCTGCCGGTGTGATGTTTTGCGGATATACGCGGACAAAATTCGGGCGTGCAATAGACGAATTTATAAAATCGGGGCACAATTCCGAAGAAGTATGCAGCCGGCTTAATACAAAATTGGCGTTATTTTTAAAACATCTTGGTTTATCAGCTAAACTCGGGGAGGGATTTCGCGGGATTGTTTATAAAATTGATGACAAATATGTTCTTAAAGTAAATAAGTATATTAAAAATGTTGATACATACCCCAGACTTCCCGGTGAAGATATTTTTAAAGAGTTAAAATCATATTACGGGAAATCTGTTCTTGACTTTAATATGTGGGTTAAAGTTATGAAAAATGTTACATCCCGCGGAAAACATATTCAGGCGGGAATTCCTGATATGAAAGAAGCATATTCCACGCTGCAGGATAAAGCACTAATCTGGAATACGCAGTATTTACCGAAGTTTGCTGAATTGCCGCAGAAATCGTACGATGCTGTTGCAAAAGATTTTGCAGCACTTAACAGAGTAAAACATAACGGGCAATTTTACTCATTTGATACTAAAAACCCGAATAATTTTGTACTTACCGGCAAGTCATTAAGAATAGTAGATGATATTGATACAACTAATATCCCTGAACCTAATACTATAGCCGGTATGTTGAGAGGGTTTCTTGAAAAAATGGATTTAGACAGCAAAGCACCTGTAGGTATTGAAAATGCCGGCTACAGACATTCGTTGATGAAAAAAATAATTCTTGCCGGAGAAAAATATGAACTTCCATATATGCATGGCGATAATGATTTACAAACCTGGATTACAGTTTGTGATAACGATTGTTATTACAGAGATATTATTGATAAATTGCAGGTAATGCGCAGAAAATTTCCTGATAAAAAGCAGCGGCTTGAAATGGTAAAAGAATTTTTAGACAAAGAAATTCAAATCCATTATAATAGTTTCTATGAATAAATATTACGGGTTATACAATTTTAAAGAACTGCAACTAATAATAGAGCAGGATGGTGACGCGGTTTCCGGAATTTATATACATAAAGAAGGCAATCCTGACGGTAAATTAGAAGAAACGGAATTAATAAAAACTGTGAAAACTCAATTAGATGAGTATTTTACGGGCAAAAGGCACAGTTTTGATTTTCCGCTTGTTATGACCGGTACGGAGTTTCAGGGGCGTGTTTGGGCGGAGTTGAAGAAAATTCCTTACGGAAAAACGATTTCTTACAGTGAGCTTGCGGAGCGTTGTGGCTCCCCTAAAGCCTCAAGAGCTGTGGGACAGGCAAATAACAGAAATAAAATTATGATTGTTATTCCGTGTCACCGTGTGGTCGGTAAAGACGGAAGTTTGACAGGATATGCCGGAGGGCTTTCCGTAAAAAAACTTTTGTTAGAGCTGGAAAAAAAATATTCTTAGTTTTCTCTTCTTGACTTAAAATTAACGTTTAAGAAAAATGCAAGCGGTACAAGACAGAATGCAATTAGTGCAAATGCTTCAAAGACATCTACAAATGACATTAGTCTTGCCTGTTGTAAGAGTTGTTTATAATAATAACTTCCTGCTTTACTTGCTGCCGCAACGGATGGCAGAGATGCCATAAATTTATGTGCCATTACATTAATGTGATTCTGGTATACAAGGCTGTATTCAGAAAGGTTTTTGACAAGATAAGTTTGGTGTAATTGTGAAAGTCTTGCAACCAGAGTTGACGACATAGAAATTACAAATGCGGTCATTACACATTTGCATAGGCTGTGAAGCCCTGCTCCGTTTGAAAGTTCTGATTTGGGTAATGTACCCAGACATAAAGCTGATATAGGAATAAATACAAGAATTACTCCTATACCCATAAGTATATTGGGAATAACTACGTAGCTGAAAGAGATTTGCAGATTTAAATTTGAGTACATCAATGTAGAAATTCCAAGAAAAACAAATCCGACTGAAACAAGTATTCTGTTATCAATTTTTTCAACCATTTTCCCGATGATAAACAGCATTACGATACAGGATACAACCCTGGGAGCAAGTGACATACCGCTTAGCATTGCTGTATATCCCATAAGACTTTGTAAAAATTGCGGCAAAAGTACAATTGTTACATAAATAATCATGTTTACCGAAGCTCCCAGTACTGTTCCGATAAAGAAATTTTTGTCCTTAAATACTCTCAGGTTAACAATAGCATTTTTGCATTCAAGTTCCCAAACGATGAAAAATACAAATGAGAATAAGGAAATACTTGCCAGACAGGTTATCCAGGTGCAATCGAACCAGCCGTACTGTTGACCTTTATCAAGAACAATTTGCATAGTTAAAAGCCAGAGTACGAGAGATATCAGTCCTACGAAATCGACTTTTTCCGGAATTTTTCGATTTTCAAGTTCTGCGACATTACAGTGGACAAGAATAACCGAAAAAATACCGACAGGAATATTTATAAGATAAATCCACTGCCATGCCGAGTTATCAACAATAAAACCGCCGAAAGTCGGACCTAAAATAGAAAATACCATTACCGAAAATCCAAACAGTGCCATTGCCTGACCGCGTTTTTCGAACGGAAAAGCGGCAAGAAGAATTGCTTGTGAAATCGGCATCATCGGACCGCCTCCTATCCCCTGTACAACACGTCCGAGTACAAGGAGGTTAAGATTTGTTGCAAAAGCGCAAATAACGGAACCGATTGTAAAGATAGTAAGGAAAACCTTAAGGAACATTACTCTGCCCATAAGGTTTTCCAACCAGCCCGTAAGTGGAATAAGAATTGCATTTGCAATCATATAGCTTGTAATAACCCAGTTGGCCTCATCAAGCGTAGAACCGAAGAAACCTGCAATATGCGGCATTGCAACGTTTGTTGCAGATGTGGCAAGCATTGCAAATGATGTGGGCAGCAGGATTGTAAATGCAACCAGCCATAGTGGAGCGGGCTGCTTACGATATTCCGGTGAAGACATCGGATTATGAGCTTGTGCTTCTGCGATTGTACTCATTTATCTAACCTTTACTTCCGGTACTACTGACATTCCGGGTACAATATTGTAATTGGAAATATCCTCAGTAAAAATAATTTTTACCGGTACGCGCTGTACAATTTTAACGTAACTTCCTACTGCATTTTCAGGCGGGAAAAGACTTGCTTTTGCGCCGGTGGAACGCTGTATACTGTCAACTTTTCCTTTGAATTTCTTGCCCGGGTAAGTGTCTACTTTTATATCTACCAGTTGTTCTGGTTTCATGTGAGTAAGTTGTGTTTCTTTAAAATTTGCAACTATCCACATTTTTTCAGGAACAATAGAAAACATAGGCTGTGCAACTTGAACATAGTTCCCCTGTTCTACCGTTCTGTGGGTAATTAAGCCGTCCTGCGGCGCATAGATTTTTGTGTATGAAAGGTTAAGTTTTGCCTGTTCAACTTCTGCTTCAAGCCGTTGAATGTCTGCCAGCGTAGCTTCCTTTTTTGCTCTGGAAGATTGCAGCATTGAATTAGATGCTTTTTCATGTTCAAGTGCTGACTTGTGTTCGGACTTCGCTACGGTAAGAGCAGTTTTACTGTGGTCGTACTCTTGTTTTGAAGCAATACCGGCTTTAAACATGTTTGAATATCTGTCAAAGTCTTTTTGGGCAAAATCCAGTTTTGATTCAGCGGCTGTTATATCCTGTGTTGATTGTTCCAATTGTGCCTCTGAATTTGTGATTTGCTGCTCTGCTATATTTAAACTCGCTTTTGCTTCTGCAAGTTGCGCTTCTTTTTGTTTTAATGCGGTTTCGTAATCGTTCGGGTCGATTACCAGCAGCAGTTGATTTTTCTTAACCGGCTGGTTATCGTCTATTAGTAGTTTTTCTACCTGACCGGAAACACGCGGAGCAATTGAAACTATATGTCCTTCAATAAAAGCGTCATCGGTTCCTTGATAGAAAAATGAATGAATTGTAAAATAAATACCTGCAATCAGGAAGATTACGGCTGTTATTGCCGGAACAATTACACGTTTCTTTTTATAACTCGGTCTGGTATCTTCTTCAGGTGGTGTTTGTGCTGTATTAGCCTGCGGCTTTATATTGTTTTCATTATTGTTCGGGGTACTCATTATTGTATTTCCTCCTCTGCTATATTTGTATTTTGGCTATGGGTTCAAGATTGTCTATCATTTGCAGCATTACTTTTAAACAGTTTTCCATATCTTCTGTTTTTATGTTTTTTACTGCTTCGTCCCGTAGAGCAATCATGTGTTGTTTTATATGGTTGTGAAGTTTTATACCTTCTTCCGTAATAATTATTTTATAGATTTTTCTTTTGTTTACATCCGGTACTCTTTTAACAAGTCCTTTTTCTTCCAGAATGTTAATAAGCCTTGTTACGTTAGGGCGGTCTTTGTATGCGATTTCACATATTTGCCGTTGATAAAGTTCTTTGTTCTCGGACAGGATAGATAAAATAAAATGCTGTTCAGGTGTTATCGGAAACTCTTTGTGTGCAAACATTTGCAGCTGTGCTATCTTGGCTAGAAGTGCTGTCACGCCCAACGAAAATAAAACTTTGTTTTTCAGAAAGTTTTGCGGCATATTATTCCAAACATCCTTTATTTATTGAAGTAAATATAAAAAACTATTTTCTGTTATCATCATAACACAAGGATGAAAAAATCAATATTTGAATAAAAATATTTACATTTTTTAAAATTTTCTTTGCGGGGATGGAGTAAAGAAACATGTCATGCTGAACTTGTTTCAGCATCTTGGCAAGAGTTGTATTAGACCCTGAAATAAATTCAGGGTGACATGTTAGTTCATGTCGTTCCGAACTTGTTTTATCTTTTGATTGTAATTACGTTAATAGATGTTAATTTTTGTAACAATCATGGCAATTCTTAACTTTCAGGTGTTTTATACTCACCAAAAGGAGAAATATTATGCTAAGAATTGCACCTAATGGTTATCAACCTCAACAATATTCACAAAAGCCTGCTTTCAAAGGCAAACCTAAAGTTATCTCAAATGCGGAATTGCGCGAGTGTCTTCAAGCGCCGATTAGTCTTGAAAAAAAATCTGCAAGATTAATTGAAAAAATGCGTAATATGATTAATGAAACACGCGCGGAATTAAGAAAGAAAGGTATATTCCCAGTAGAGCCGCAGTATAATGTGTATTCACCCAAAGACGGAATAGTTACTCTTAAGCCGATGGCAAATAGCAGAAATAACGGATTTATGCTTGAGATGGACAAAGGTAAGGGTGTTGAACGTATTTTGGTTGACAAGGATATGGATAACAAAATAGTATATGAATACGCTAAGAAAACGGATTACGGTACGGCTGTTACCAAAAGATACGAAGTTCAAGGCGGTGCGGATAAAGATTTAACAGAAAGAATCCATGAAACCTTAAATAAGTACATTGTTCATTTTATAAATCAGAAAGAAAAAGAAAAAATGTCGCGTTATTTAAGATAATTGGTTTCATTGACATTAAAAAACCTTCTCTGTTTTGTAGTAGAATATGATTAAAAATAACAGAGAAGGTTTTTTAATGAAATCGGTAACAAGTTTAGATAAACTGGATATTGGAAAAGATGCAATAATAAGTTCTATTAATTGTGATGATAAAGCCTTAAGGCAGCATATACTTGATATGGGATTGACTCCTGGGGTGGAGGTTACATTGATTAAAACGGCGCCTCTCGGCAATCCGATGGAGTTTAGATTGCGCGGGTATACGCTGACAATAAGAAAAGAAGATGCTGCGAAAATACAAATCCGTGATATCCATGATGCACATAATTGTCCGCGTAAACAGCAGGAATTTAAAGATATTGAGCACTCTAAAATAGGTGAAATTCAGGAGCAGAATGTAAAAATACATAATAAACAGCCGCTTAAAACCAATATTAAGTTTGCTCTTGCGGGTAATCCTAATAGCGGAAAAACGACTTTATTTAATCAATTAACAGGTTCTAGCCAGCGTGTAGGGAATTTCCCCGGGGTTACGGTTGATAAGACAGAGGGAAATTTACGCGGAAATACTGATATTACAATAACGGACTTACCAGGAATTTACTCTCTATCTCCGTATAGTAATGAGGAGATTGTTACAAGAAATTTTATATTATATGATAAACCGGATGGAATTATTAACATTATTGATGCGGCAAATATTGAAAGAAACCTTTATCTTACAATGCAGTTAATAGAGCTTAATGTGCCGATGGTAATAGCTCTGAATATGATGGACGAAGTTGAAGGTAACGGCGGGTTTGTGGATGTAAACGGTTTGGAAGCTGCGCTCGGCGTGCCCGTAATTCCGGTTTCGGCGCTTAAGAATGAGGGGATTGAAGAACTTGTAGAACACGCGGTTAATGTTGCCAGATATTGTGAATATCCTCATAAATTAGATTTTTGTGACGAAGAAAACGAAGGTGCTGTTCACCGGTGTATTCACTCCATAAGTCACATTATAGAAGACCATGCACAGGCTGCAGGTATTCCTGTAAGGTTTGCTGCCACAAAACTTACTGAAGGTGATAATATTATAAAAAAATCGCTGGGGCTTGATAATGGCGATTATAAAATATGTGAGCAGATTATTTCCGAAATGGAGCAGGAACGAGGGTTAGACAGGGAAGCTGCGCTTGCTGATATGCGCTTTTCTTTTATTGAACGTTTGTGCGGCAATTATGTTCAAAAACCGGCAGAGTCATTAGAAGAAAAAATTACGTTTAATGCTGACAGAATTTTAACAGGTAAATATACGGCTATTCCTGCATTTTTAATTATCATGGCACTTATATTTTATGTTACATTCGGACATTTCGGAATTTTCCTTTCGGATGTCATGGAGTACGGCATCAATTACATAACAAATATTACTGAACATGCCCTTACTGCTTACGGGCTTAATCCTGTTTTTAAATCTTTAATAATTGACGGAGTTTTTGCAGGGGTTGGCAGTGTACTGAGTTTTTTGCCTGTTATTATTGTTCTGTTCTTTTTCTTATCTATTCTTGAAGATACGGGATATATGGCGCGTGTTGCTTTTATTATGGATAAACTCCTAAGAAAAATAGGGCTGTCAGGCAGAAGTTTTGTTCCTATGCTTATCGGTTTCGGGTGTTCGGTTCCTGCAATTATGGCAACACGTACACTGCCGTCAGAGAGAGACAGAAAGCTCACAATTCTTTTAACCCCATTTATGAGCTGTTCTGCGAAACTCCCTATTTATGCTTTGTTCACTGCTGCATTTTTTAGGGAAAATCAGGCTCTTGTAATAATCAGTTTGTATTTGCTTGGAATAGTTGTGGGTATTATATTTGCTTTTATACTTAAAATATTTATTTTTAAAGGTCAGCCTGTTCCGTTTGTTATGGAATTGCCAAATTATAGAATTCCCAGCCCCAAAAATATTTTCAGGCTGATATATATCAGGGCAAAAGATTTTATTACAAGGGCGTTTACAATAATCTTTGCTGCAACAATTGTAATCTGGTTTTTGCAAACTTTTGATTCACGGCTTAATCTTGTTACCGATTCAGCAGACAGTTTGCTGGCATGGCTCGGTAATCTTATAGTTCCGGTATTTAATCCGCTCGGAATTTCTGATTGGCGGATATCTACGGCGTTTATTACCGGCTTTACCGCCAAAGAAAGTGTTGTAAGCACTTTAACCGTGCTGCTCGGCGGGAATGTGAACCGCTTGCCTGAATTGTTTACGCAGTTAACGGCGTTTGTGTTTCTTGTCTTTTCGCTATTGTATACCCCTTGTGTCGCGGCTATTGCAACCGTGAAGAAAGAACTGGGCAAAAGATACGCTGTAGGAGTTGTTTTAGTCCAGTGTGCAGCGGCATGGCTTGTTGCGTATATAGTTTATATTATCGGGAGCATGGTTATTAATTAACCGGTGTATAATTAATTTCGGAATCTTCACCGGTTGCCTCTATTTTAAAAATAACGGGTCTTAAACCGTCATTACAGGAACATATTGCGACTCCGGGTGTTTTAATCCAATCACCATAATAAAAAACATTATTATTTGCCCCATGCGAAAGTGCAAATACATACTGGTAAATAGCTTTCCATGCTTCGTCACAAAACCCTTCCGGCTTTGCATAATCAGCATAAAATACCTGTCCTTCTTGTAGCATCGGGCATGCTGTTAATCCTTCTATCCCGTATTCTTTAGCTAAGTCTTCTATAAATGTTTTCCTTAAAACGGTTATTTTACATTTTTTCATGCGCTCTCTTCCCTTGCTTTTATACTTGATTATAACGGGATTTTGCCTACAGTTCAAGCGTTTGGTATATTTGGCATGTTATTTGGGATGTTATCTTTGTTTTTATTTTAAAATCCTGCAACTTTTTAGAAAAATCGTAGAAACGTATGATTTTATATAGGAGTTATATTGATAGTATATAACTATACTCCTTAAAAAAAACGACGATACACATATCCCTAATCAACAGCTATGGACAATATAAGTACATA
>CASELB010000192.1 GCA_949288685.1 uncultured bacterium | reverse complement strand
TTATGAGCCCGACGAGCTACCAGACTGCTCCATCCCGCGATATTTAATTGTTACATTTCTGGCGGGGCAGTTGACAACCACCATTGTCATTCCCCCCCCACTCCATTATTAAACGCTAAAAAACAAAAATCAATACCCGCATATTTTGAACTTATATAAAAGTTTAGACCGGATATCTTAAAAACAGTCATAACAGCATTTCATACTTAATGATTTTCATTAGGGTAGCCCCCCGGGGAGAGAAGGTAGTGTGAAAAGAATTTCACATCAATTTTTACATCAATTTCCGGCGCCTTTATCCCCTCGCCACATAAAACCGTTATACTTTTCACCAGGTTTAAGCACTATCCATAATAATTATATATTCTTCAACATTCCGGTAATGAATATTTAAATTTTCAGTTTATAACATAAACGTACAAGAGTACGGAAAGGAAAAAATTATGGCATTTAATCCACTTAAAGAAAAAGGTATCGCCTTTGATAAACAAATGAAAACCTGGTATGATATTGTGAAACGTCCGTATAAACGTGAAGAAGTTGACTGCTACACCAGAACGCGTCAAATCTTAATGAACGGTATTGAGACAGAAGCCTGGGGTTTTAAGCGGGCTTTTTGCAGAATGTTTGACTGCGAAGAAACCAAAAACCTTGTTGCCAGAATACGCAGAATAGAAGACCAGCAGCAAACAACAATAAACTGGCTTGCTCCCGCAAACCAGAGCGTTCTCGATACAACTCTCGGTTATGAACAAGTTGCCGTAGATTTAACAGCCTGGCTTGCACAGAATGAGCCGGATGAATACGTTAAAGAAACACTTGATTTTGGGTTACTGGAAGACTTTGACCACTTATACCGTTACGCACAGTATTCTTATTTAACAGAAGGAACAAACCCCAATGACATAGTACACGGTATGACAGACGTAGTACTTGGAAGACCGACACAAAACCACCACAATTGTAACGGTATGCGAATAAGAAATGCTTATGATAAAGCAAATGCCAGCCCGCAAACAAAAGCGAATATTTTAACAATTGTATCTGCCGAACAGCAAACTCATAATTACTATGCGGAACACGGGTTTATGTACGGCAATGACGATTTAAGACGCACTTATGCAGAAATCTGCGATGTTGAAGAAGAGCACGTAACAATGTATGAAACCCTGATTGACCCGTCTGAAACCTGGCTTGAAAAATGGGTAACTCACGAATTTACGGAAGTCTGTAATTATTATACCTGTTATAAAGATGAAGTTGACCCAAAACTCAAACAAATCTGGGAAGAATTCTTGATGATGGAAGTAGAGCATCTGCAGCTTGCAGCAGAAATTTTAAAGAAAAAAGAAAACAGAGAAGCAGAAGAAATAATCGGCACAACCGTATACGAAACCTGCCATTTCGAATCACAGAAAAAGTACGTTAAAGAAATTCTAAATTCTCAAATAGACAAACGGCTTAATGAGTCACAAGGATACGCGTTTATTGATGAATTACCTGACGATTGGACCGGTTATGCCGTACAGGAAGCACAAAACAAACTCGGCGCACCAAGTGAAACAGCCATAAGAATCTCAATGTCCACACTGGGTCGGGACGTAGTATCGGCAGATAATAAACTTATAAAATCGCAGCCCGAACTTCTGGAACGCGGACTTGAAGACTTTTCTCAAGCTCCAAACACCGTAAGCATTGAAGAATACCAAGAGTTTACAGAAGTACCTATTCCTGACTTTCTGAAAAATGATAACAAAAAAGAGGAGTAAACTATGAAACTTATCTGGAAAATTTTAGCTCTCGCCGGCGCTGCGGGAGCCGGAGCAGCAGCCATGTTTTTTTTTACAAAAAACAAAACACCCAAGGATCCGCTGGATTGCGGATTATATCTGTCAATCGGCAGAAAAAAATTAATACAGCAAATGAACGAAGATATTGCCGGTGTAGAAGAGCGCACTTCCGCACTCAATCATGCAAAACGGCAAAAAGAACTTGAAATGATGGACTGGAACAACAATTCGTGCCAGTCATAATTTATCAGGACGGTAAAACGGGTTTTATTCCATAAAACCCGTTTTATTTGCATTAGAGGCTTAATTTTGATAATATTAATTTATGTCGGATATTATTGAACGCTTAAAAGAAATAGGATTAAACACTTATGAAGCAAAAGTCTATATTGCACTTTTAAAGCGTTATCCGGCAACCGGATATGAAGTAAGCAAGCTGGCAAATATCCCCCAATCAAGAACCTATGACACGCTAAAAGCACTGGAACAAAAACATGTTGTAGTTACAACCAACAAAAAGCCTGTTGAATATACTCCGATTAAACCCTCCGAACTAACAAAACGATACAAGCGCAAAATCATATCTACTATTGATTATCTGGATAAAAACCTCCCGCAGGTTAAAGAAAATTATATAGAACCCATTGTAAATATTACCGGACGCGGAGACATTTATTCAAAAGTAATTGATGTTATTCAAAATGCAAAAAAAGAAATCTACCTCGAAATATGGTCATCCGATTTTAAAATAATTGAACAGGAACTTTTAAACGCCTACAACAGAAATGTTGAAATAAGAATCGTGGGTTATGACAATTTTAAAAGTAATTTCGGAATGGTATTCGAACACGCATTTGCAAGAGAAATTGAACACTCCATAGGCGGAAGAATGATAATTTTATGTACTGATGAATCAGAAAGTATAATAGGACATGTTTCTTCCACCAAAAACACTGACGCAAATATCATCTGGACGAAAAATCCGGAGGTCGTTTTTCTGGTCAAAGAGTTTATTGTACATGATATGTACCTGATTGATATTGAAGAAAACCTGATAGAAGAAATGAGATATATATACGGCAAAAGTCTCAAAAGGCTTAAAGATAAGGTTTTGGGTCCAAACTCAACATTCAGAATACACTAAATTGAGTGCATTTTATCAAACAAACCTTTTCTTTGCACCCAAACTTCCATTTCAAGTTTATTACACTCTTGTGTCAGTTTTGTTTTTAAATCTTTAAAACTTAAAGATGCGTTTGTAATATCACAGAGCATAAACATAACAAAATGCCCTTGCATAAGTGTTTGCTTAATATCTTCTATATTAACTCCAGAGTCTGATAATATACCTGCAACCATTGCAACAATACCAACTTTATCTTGACCGGAAACCGTTATTATTATTTTATTGTTTTCCATATCTGTTCTCCTGTTATAAGTGTATTTTAGCCCATATTTATATTTATGTAAACCTGTTTATTATTTATCCTTCCAAAGGTGTGATGTAAACTTTTGTAAATTAATCCGGTTTTTATGTCAATTTTAAAAGTTCATATACATTTATAGAGATGTCAAAATAATAAGTGAAGGTAAGTATGTTATCAATCATAAATCATCCCATTTATTTTAAAACTGTAGAAGAAGCGTTTGTATTTGCAAATCCGCAGCTGCATAAACTATTGTTACCCGAACTTAAACCGGCAGCCAGAGTTACATCAAAATCACTGCTTGAACTTGTTAAAAAATTTCAGAACGATAAAGTAAACAATAAGAGCGCAGATATTTTAAAAGAAATTACAGATAAAATTCTTAGCTATATAAAAAAAGGTGCAGTAGGTGACGTACTTTTGAGACAGGAACTCAAAAAAAACAACAGTAAACTTATGGAACAACTGAAGACTGCAGGAATAAAAATTTAACAATCATAAAATTTACCCTATTATTAACTTACTATAACCCCTATTTATGTTTACCCCAATCAATGGGGATTTTTTTTTGCCTTGCGTACAGATAAGAAAAAGGCCGTCGATGGAGAGGCGACGGCAGTTCACAACAGAAAATAGTGAGCAAACATAATTCATACAACAACAACTAAACT
>CASELB010000191.1 GCA_949288685.1 uncultured bacterium | reverse complement strand
TGTGCTGTGTCATTTTTCACTTTTTCCTCTTTTTTCTTTCTGTTTTTCTCCTGTCATTCCGAACTTGTTTCGGAATTTCTCTCAAGACTTGCTTTAGGTCCTGAAACGAGTTCAGGACGACAGCCCATTGAGCGCTTCTCCTGTCATTCCGAACTTGTTTCGGAATCTCTCTCAAGACTTGCTTTAAGTCCTGAAACGAGTTCAGGACGACATGTTCTTATTTACCCCTACAGGGTGACATAATACGTTTATGCTTGCGGAGGTTAATCCGCATTAATACAACATATTATAAACACATTACAAAGATAATGCAATACATTAAATAACGAATTCCGACAAACTTAATGGTAAACATTTGTAAATATTTAAAAAGATAATTTAATGCATTAATCTTACTTATATAGTATATTATATTTATGGCAGTTATATAATACAGCGCGTTATGTGTTGTAAGTTGTAAATATTTAATAATACACTTATGGACGATGTAAAAAAACTACTCGGTCAAAGAATTAAAGAAATCAGAAAAAAAAGGCAGATTACACAAGAAAAACTTGCAGAATTGGTTGGAATAGAACCGCCCAATATGAGTTATATTGAGACAGGCAGATTTTATCCTTCCCCTGATACGCTGCGCAAAATTGCACGTTCTTTAAACGTTAAAATATACGAGTTATACAAGTTTGATTATCTTAGACCTGTTGAGGATCTGAAAGAAGAATTGTTTAACAAACTGGAAAATGACGATAATCTGGTAAGGCTTGTATATAAATTTTGTGAGTCCTTGTAACTTTTACTATTGACCGTGAAATATTTTAAATGTACACTTAAACAAGGAGGGTTTATAAAACCTGTTTTTTCATGGAGTTTGTAAGGGGCTTTTTATGGATAATGTTGAGTTGAAAAGATTTACGACCGGTCAGTTTTTAAACTTTGCTCTCGGGTTTTTCGGTTTGCAATTTGCGTGGCAGATGAGAATTATTTTGTCAGGTCCGGTTACCGAAAATCTTGGTGCTGATCCGTTTATTTACGGGCTTATATGGTTAGCGGGTCCGTTCACCGGTATGATTGTTCAGCCTCTTGTTGGTGCACTTTCTGACAGAACTCGTACTGTATTCGGGCGCCGTCGTCCGTATTTATTTTTAGGTGCGGTGATTTCTGCAATTGCTCTCTGGATTTTTCCAAACTCAGGTCTTATTGCTGAAAAAATAGGTGCACATTATAATCTCCATTTGCCTGAAATTACGGGACTGCTTATAGCTGCTGTTATGATATGGATTATTGATGCGTGTATTAATGTTGCGCAAGGTCCCTATAGGGCGCTTGTTCCTGACGTCGTTCCGCCGCAGCAGCATTCTGTTGCAAACTCTTATATGAGTTTGTCTATCGGGCTTGGTTCTGTTGTTGCTGCCGGTGTTGCTCCGTTTCTTAAATGGGCGTTTGATTACCAGATGCCTATTCCGGCGCAGTTTATTATGGCTGCTCTCGCCTTTGTCCTTGCTATGACATGGACATGTATTACTATCAAAGAACATAGTACTAAAAAAACTAAGATACAGACGGAAGAGCCGGAAGAAAGATTTAGTTTCCTTCAATCTCTAAAAGACTTTTTCGGGCTTTCTCCCGAGGTTTCCAAAATATGTCTGATGCAATTTTTCACCTGGATTGGAACAATGTGTCTTCTTATAAACTTTACCCAGTATGCTATACATACGGTGTTTCAAATTCCTGATTTGAGTGATGTATCAGAATTGGCAAAAGAAATGTTTGAAAATAAGACGCTTGTTGCGACAAATTTTTCATCAGTATGTTTTGCCGTGTTTAACCTTGTTTGTTTCCTTGTTGCAATACCTATCGGCTTTCTTTCCGCAAAGTACGGGAACAAAAGGGTTCATATAATTTCAGTGTTATCAATGGCGCTTGCTTACCTTGGTATGGGGCTTACGCATAACCATAAAGCGGTAATCCTTTTAATGGCATTGTCGGGTATTGGCTGGGCAAGTATTTGTGCACTTCCCTTTGCTATGCTTTCGCAATACATAAAAGCGGGAACGGAAGGTTCTGTTATGGGAATATTTAATATATTTATAGCAGGTCCGCAGGTTCTTGTATGTACTCTGGTTGCGTGGTTTATTAATTCATGTGCATTCCGCACGCCGGAAGGAATAAATTATCACTGGGAATACGCGTTTTTTATAGGTGCTGCATCGCTTGTATTTGCGGCAATAATTGCGGCTTCAATCAAAGAAAAAATAATTACTTCAGCCGGTTAGCGGGAGGTATGTTTGAAAAGGCGTGTTCTCTTAATATATCCTCCATCCCCAGTTATGAACAGGGAAGACCGTTGTCAGCAGCCGACAGAAAACCTGCTTGTTATTCCGCCGCTCCCGCCGGTTGATTTAATGTATCTTGCTTCTATTGCTGAAATGTCAGGTTGTGAAGCAAAGATTGCGGATTACAGTCTCGGCGGAGACTTTAAACAAGATTTATTAGACTTTAAGCCGGATTATATTGTGGCAAATATTGCAACGCCGACATTTAAATCTGATATGAAAGCGCTTAAAGAGGCAAAAGATATTTTACCCCAGGTTAAAATTATTGTAAAAGGGGCGTTGTTCCTTACTTATAATACGAATGCTATTTATGAAAATCAGTTTCTTGATTATGTAATTATAGGTGAGGCAGAACTTACTTTAAAAGATATACTGGATAATGTTCCTGATGATGAAATTCCGGGGATTTGTTACAAATCTAATATGCAGGGGGTTAAAAATAAACCCCGAAGGTTTAATGAAAACCTTGATGCCCTCCCCTTCCCCGCAAGGCATCTTGTTGATAATAATTTGTACAGGCGTCCGGATAACGGAAAAGTTCAGGCTGTAATCAAGGTTTCACGAGGCTGCCCGTTCCATTGTTTTTTTTGTCTTGCAACTCCCGTATCGGGTATTAAAGTTAGAATGAGAAGTGTTGAAAATATTATTCTTGAGATTAAAGAATGTATTGAAAAATATAATATAAAAAACTTTTTGTTCTGGTCGGATATTTTTGATATAGATAAATATTGGACAATGGAGTTATGTAAAAAAATCATTGATGAAAAACTAAATATAGTGTGGTCTGCAAATACAAGAGCGGATACTGTTTCGCAGGAAATGGCGGATTTGATGTACAAGTCAGGTTGTCGTCTTATGAGTATCGGAGTTGAAAGCGGTTCGCAGATGATTCTTGATAAAATCGGAAAAAGGATTACACCGGATACTGTCAGAAATGCGGTTAAAATACTTAAAAAAGCAAAGATAAAGATTTATAATTATTTTGTTATAGGTCTCCCTTGGGAAACAGAAGAGACTGTTGAAGAGACAATTAAATTTGCAATAGAACTTGACAGTGATTTTATAAGTTTTTATACTGCAACACCGCTGCCGGGAACCCGGTTCTATGATTACGCGGTTAAAGAAAAACTATTTGATTTAACAACGTCTTACCGGAGTGCTTATTATTATCCGGTTGTAAGAACACACTCTCTTTCCAAAGAAAAAGTTTTTGAACTTCATAAACAGGCAATTAAGCGCTTTTATTTACGTCCGGCGTTTATTTTAAGAACGCTTTTCAGGCTGCGTTCTTTTTCGGAATTTAAAAATTATTTCAAAGCCGGTATTAACCTGCTTTTACGTAAATAATCCGGTAATAAATGTTAACAATTTACTTCCAATAGATTGTTTATACTTGATTTGAGATTTTATTTATGTTTCTATATTCATGGAAGTACACTATTCCTCTAAGTATATTTCCGGCGAAATCAAGCGGCTAGATTTTGCAATGTAGACAAAAAGAAGGAATAAAATAATGCTTAAAATAAGACTTAAAAGATTGGGTGCTAAGAAAGACCCGCATTACAGAATAATTGTTATTAACTCTACAACAAAGCGTGAAGGCAGACCGGTTGAAGAACTTGGTTTCTATAACCCGAAAACTAAGGAAATGAAGTTTGACCTTGCTAAAGCTCAAGATTGGGTTAAAAAAGGTGCACAGCCAACTGATACAGTTAAGTATCTTATGGCAAATTGTAATGCTGACGGCTCTTTGAATTACAAAAAGCCTGAAACTGTTAAACTTTCTAAGAAAGCACAGGCAAAAGCTGAGGCTGAAGCAAAAGCAAAAGCTGAAGCAGAAGCACAAGCGAAGGCAGAGGCTGAAGCTGCTGCGGCTGCTCCGGCTGAAGAAGCTGCTCCGGAAGCGTAAATTAACTTTTATAAAAAAAGGAGACCGGCGTAAGCCGGTCTTTTTTGTTGCCTGTTATTTGTTGTATAATTTTTTTATGAATTTAAAAACAGAAATAACCAAAATTCATTACGATAAAAATGTCAAAGGCTCTGTATACTACGCTTTAGGTCTGTGTTCAATATTTTATGCCGCAGGAGCCGGCATGAAAAATTTATTTTATAATACTGGTTTGTTGAAACCTTGCAAAGTGCCGGCAGAAGTAATAAGTGTAGGAAATTTAACAACCGGCGGAGTCGGAAAAACTCCTGTTGTTGCTGAAATTGCCCGCTATCTTTTGTCATCGGGTAAAAAAGTTTGTATTCTTTCCCGCGGATACGGCGGAGAATTATCTAATAAAAATGTTAATGTTATTTCGGATGGTGTAAACCTTTATCATAACGCTAAAGAAGCCGGTGATGAGCCGTACTGGCTTGCCGTTAATCTTGACGGTTGTGCGGTTATTACCTGTAAAGACCGTGTTAAATCTGCTAAATATGCCGTTGAAAAATTTGGGGTCACACATATAATTCTTGACGACGGGTTTCAGTACAGGAGGCTTAACAGGGATATTAATCTTCTTCTTGTTGATTCCGTAAAAATGTTCGGGAATGAAAAACAACTGCCGCAGGGACCGTTAAGGGAAGGGCTGGAATGCATTAATCGTGCAGATAAGATAATTGTTGTAAGTAAAAATATTGAACATTCACGTGCTGAAAAATATGCATGTGTAATTTCCAAAAAAATAAATATTCCGGCATTTGTTTGCAAGGTGGAACCTGAATATATTTATAATATTAAATCAGGTGAACATCTTGATAAAGGCAAAGACATAACAGCTATTTCAGCTATCGGGCAGCCGGAGCAGTTTTATCAATTTTTAGAAAAAGATTTCAATATTCTGCAAAAAATTACATTTGACGATCATCATCCCTATACAAAAGCTGATGTTGAAAATATCAGCGGAACAATTGTTACAACGGAAAAAGATGCTGTAAAACTTGCAAGATATGATTTAGATAATATTTATGCTCTGAAACTCGGAACAAAGCTGGATGTTGAAGGTATTTTAAACTGAATAAAAAAAGAGCTGTTATAAAACAGCCCAGTCTATCCAACATTCACAAAATAAAATTTTAGTTATGCAAAATATCTTTTAAGCAAACCTTCAAACCCTTGTCCGTGGCGTGCTTCGTCTTTTGCCATTTCGTGTACTGTATCATGAATAGCATCAAGACCTAATTCTTTTGCTCTTTTAGCAATAGCAAATTTGCCGTCACAAGCGCCAAATTCAGCTTCTGCTCTCATTTCAAGATTTTTCTTGGTGTTGTCAGTAAGCACTTCACCTAAAAGTTCAGCAAATTTTGCCGCGTGTTCAGCTTCTTCAAAAGCGTATCTTTTGTATGCTTCCGCAATTTCCGGATACCCTTCTCTTTCAGCCTGTCTGCTCATTGCAAGGTACATACCCACTTCTGTACATTCACCGGCAAAATGTTCTTTTAAACCTTGTAAAATTTCTGCATCAACACCCTTTGCAACACCGACTATATGTTCGGTTGCGTATTGTTTGCTTCCTTCATCAATAGCTTTAAATTTTTCTCTGGGAGCTTTGCAAACCGGGCAATTTTCCGGTGCATTACCTTCACAAACATAACCGCAAATAGTACACATGTATTTCATATATCATACCTCCAATTTCCCTTAGTGTGAAAATTTGCCGATGGCCGGAGTCGAACCGGCACGAGGGGTGAACCTCATCGGATTTTGAGTCCGACACGTCTACCAATTTCATCACATCGGC
>CASELB010000190.1 GCA_949288685.1 uncultured bacterium | reverse complement strand
GGTGTTGCCGGTATAGGAACAGGTTTATCATTAGGTCGGGAAGGTCCGAGTGTGCAGCTTGGAGCGGGTGCGGGAGCGCTTGTTGGCAAGTTGTTTAAAATGAGAGGGGCAAATCAGGAAAAACTAATAGCGGCGGGCGCTGGGGCTGCAATCGGGGCAACGTTTAATGCGCCTATTGCAGGGGCAATTTTTGTGCTGGAAGAACTTTTAAACCGATTTTCCCCATCTGTACTCTTTCCTGTTCTTGTTGCTACGGTTAGTGCCGCGGCACTTGCAAGGTTTTTTCTGGGGGCAAACCCTTCTTTTTATATCCCTGTTGTATTATCTGATATTAGTTTTGAGGGAATCCCTGTGTGCATTATTTTAGGGATAATTGCCGGGATACTCGGAGTTATTTTTTCAAAAATTATTTTTATTAATAATAAATTTTTTGCAGGATTAAAAAATATTCCTAATTGGATAAAGCCTGCAATTGCAGGCTTTGTTACTGGGGTTGCGGGGTTATTTATTCCTTATGTTTTAGGTTCAGGTAATTTAGGTGTGGATGCTCTGCTTTCGCATAAATTTACATTAATTACTGTTTGTATAATTTTTGTCGGTAAATTTTTTATTACTCCGTTTTGTTTCGGTTCAGGCGCTGCAGGCGGAATTTTTCTTCCGATGCTTATGCTGGGGGCGTTTCTCGGGTATATTACGGGTGTGGGCTTTAACTATATCGGATTTGATGTAGATCCGGTAATTGTTGCACTTATCGGTATGGGAGCGTTTTTGTCCGCTGTTGCAAGGACTCCTATTACTGCTGTTGTTATGGTTTTTGAAATGACGGGAGGGTACAGTCATATTTTGCCGATTATGTTAAGCGCTGCAATTGCTGATCTGGTGGCTGAAAAATTAGGGCATAAACCCATATATTCCATGCTTATTGTTAATTCTGAAAAATCTGGCGAGGCACAAATTTTGTCAGGATTAAAGGTTAAAGATTATATGACAAAAACTGTTGAAACAGTTTGCAAAAAAGATACTCTTAAAAATCTGATTTCCCGGTTTGAGACATCAAACCATAATGCATTTCCGGTTATTGATGATAAAAAACATTTATGCGGGATTATAACAAGGGATGATATTGATGATGCATTGTTTCAGGGCGTTTCTGAAAATACTCCGGTAATTAATTTAATGAATCCATCACCAGTAACAATATCGTGCGATGATAGTTTGTATAAAGCGTATTACCGGCTGCACTCTAATTCTACGGACTGGCTTGTAGTAACTGATTTCAAATGCCGTATAAAAGGTGTTATTACCCGCGCAGATATCCATAGTTCACTTTAATATTTATTAGAATTATAGTTTAAAGATGTAAAGAATTGTTAAAAAATAAACTTTAGCAGGTTGAAAAATTTGACTTTTTATTAAAAAATGTAGAAAATTATTTTACCTGTAAAAGTACGGAGGATGTTATGGAACAAAATGAAAATGCAAAAGAACCGGTATACTTAAGAGAATTGAAACCAAAATTGAATAGTAAAATTAAAAAATTTTATATTGTTCTCGGAATGCTTCTCTTGTTGTTAATTCCGATAATGTTTATTTATGGTTTATTAAATGACAGACAAAATTATCAGCAGGAGGCTCTTTCCAAAGTCAGACTGGCATGGGCGGGTGCGCAGGTAATAGAATCTCCGTCATTGAGTATTAAAGTTCCCGGGAAAAAGGAAGATGAATTTAAGTATCTTACATTAGATAACTATGATGTAGAAATATATGCGAATACCGAGTACAGAAAAAAGGGGATGTTTAAAGTTCCTGTTTATACGGCAGATGTTGTGATTAAAGGAGATTTTAAAAATACTTACGGTAATGTAAAAAACCAGGAAGTTACACTTTCATTCCCCGTGTTTGATTCTAAAGGGTTTACAGCACCGCCGGAGGTAAAATTTTTGTCTTCCGAATTTGATTACATTAATTATACAGAGTTGACCAGGCGCGTCAGTACAAACTTAAAAACGATACCTTTTGAAATTAAATACCAGCTCCGCGGCAGTGATGAAATAAAAGTTATTACCGGAGGACAAAATAATAAAATTGAAATTGAAGGGAATTGGACAAATCCCGAGTTTACGGGGGATTTCCTGCCTAAGGAAAAAGAAGTTAGAGATGACGGGTTTGAAGGTGAGTGGACAATTCCGGCTATTGCCGCATCATCAATTGCAAATCCGCAGGCAGGTGTTTCTTTTATAACCCCTGTTGATAATTACAGAATGGCATCGCGGGCATTGAAATACTCTGTATTATTTCTGGCACTTACTTTCCTTTCATTCTTCATCTTTGAGATTACCTCTGATAAAAAGAAACCGATACACCAGCTTCAATATCTTATGATGGGTGCAGCAATGCTTATTTTTTACCTGTTATTAATATCGTGCTCTGAAATTATGGCATTCTGGGCTGCATACGCTATAGCGGCAATTATGACAATCATTCTTATAGGGCTTTATACTTATAATGTTATTACCGCTAAACAGGATAAAAAGTTTGCTTTTATTATTTCAGGAATTATGTTTATTTTGTACATCTTCTTCTATGTACTTCTTGCAATGCAGGATTTTTCACTGCTTATCGGAAGTATAGTGTTGTTTATTATAATCTCTCTTATTATGTATTCAACAAGAAATGTTGATTGGTTTAATGATAACGAGTAACAGACAACCTTGGGATGAAACGGGAGATAAAAAGCGGGCGGAATTACACACTTGCCCGCTTTTTATAAAACGGGGTATAAACCTTGTTAAAAGTGTTGTTTTATAGTATAACAGTGAAGGGGAATTAATATGATAAAAAAGGTGATTTTAACAGGTTTTGTTATGCTCGGGGTTATGGCAGCGGGTGTTAATATTCAGGTGCTTGGCGCCAAAATAGATGCCGGCGCCGGTATTCTGGCAATCAAAGATACATATACAAAAAAGACTTTTGTACTGGAAGTTATACCTGAATCTTCTGCCGATGTATCAGGTGTTCCGTTAGGAGCGGAAATTCTAAAAATAAATGATAAAAGAATCAGGGGGCTTTCTGTTGATGAAATTAATGCCCTGTTAAATTCAAATAATGGCAGTGAAATTACTTTGAAAATTAAGAATGGTAAAGAAAAGGCGGAATATACCTTAAAAAGTGAAAATTATAAAATTCAGGGAAATGAAGATAACAAATTTAATCTTTACTGGGAACAAATTGCGCCGGAAGGAATATATTTGAAGAAAATTCCGGAAGTAGTTTTAGCTAAATTGAGTACGGATTATCAGGATGACGTGTTGTCTAGACAAATATTCTGGCTAAAGCAGAAAAAGGCTTTTAAGGATGGTTATAATACGTGCAAAACGTATCCGGAAGAGGAACAAAATACTTGTCTGTTAAATCTGGTAAATACAATTAATAATAATATAAGCCGTAACAGACAGCTGGATATTCACAGTGACGGTGTTGCCCGTCAGCAGGACGGTATTCCTATTTATAATGTTAATCAAATAATGCTCCAGAATGCTTTTCAAAATTTTGGTGACAGATACTAATCTGCCTGGTTAATGTAAATTTATATTACAGTTTTAGCAATTATACCTGCAAGTTTAACTTTATAATTATATAAAGGGGAATATTTGCGGGAATATGATTAAGCCGGCGTCTGTAAAAAGCGGACTGAAATTAACTGAAAAAGTCTTTGAGCATCTGAAACGTAAAGGGATTAATGCTCCGCCTAATGCGTCTGCTTTTGATATAGTTAACGTTGACAAAGGCGGGATAAGTACAAAGATTTTTTCTTTTCGCAATAATGATAATTATTTGGTAAAGCGCTTAAAAATTGATAAGAACAATACTACCGGTGAACAAAATTTGCAGGTGAGATTTTATGAATATTTAAGTAATATAGGTAACAATCGCAAATTAAGTAAAGTTTCTGCTTTTGATTTTGACGGGAATAATAAGTGTAAAAACGGTACAATCTGGGATTTCTATCATCCTTATAAGAGTAAATCCGTATGGTTTTCAAGACATACACAATCGGGGTCGGTAAATAATTTCCCCGGAACTTCCGATTATTTTGAAGATGCAAACGGGTTTAGGATAAAACCAATATCCATTGCAGAGTTTCTTGATACTAAAAGAATGCTCGGACACAGTCGTTTTGTTGATGAACCGTGGACTTTGAAACAAACAGTTACTTCTGATATAGCAGGAACAGAGTGTATACGGGAATGCACCGTGGTAGGAGTTGCGGGAAGAAAGGGGATAACATTAAACCATTTAAACCCTAATAATGCTCAAAATTATGATATAGAGCCGATTAAAAAGGCGTTGAATGAGCAAATACAAGAGCAGGGTAAAGATGCTAAAGTCTTTATGTTAGGTTCTGTAGAAATTGATACCAATAGTAATCTGCAATTCTGGGCGTTGAGAGATATTATGGAAAAAGCCGGCGTACCTTTTTCAGCGTACAAGACGGGTGACGGTACTATACAAGAGTTTGTAAATATGCTGCCAAGAGGATTAGAATTTGGTAAACAAATAAGAAACGGCTTAACTACACCGTTTTATATGCATTCCAGCCAGCATATTATATGCAAAGGTAACGAAATAAAAGTTGCTAATTTAATTATTGATAAGGAATTAGCGAAAGGTAATAAAAATGCAGCTGATATGATTAAAAAGAGTTTTTCATACATTGACTATGGGGATTAAACTATTTTTAACCAAATCTGCCGGTTATTTCCAGGGGAGATGTCATAATATTACAATACGGCAAAAATGGTCATATTGATGTATAATATATTTAACCCGGTAGAAATTATGTCAGATAAACCCAGATACTCAAGAATATCAGATATTTTAGACCTTGCAGTGTTTATGTCGTCAAAGGTTCAGGGAGTGACAATTTCGGAAATTGCGGCAAGGTACAATGTTTCACGCAGGACGGCAGAGCGTATGCGCGATAGTTTAACCTGTATTTTCCCGTCGGTAGATGTGATTGAAACTGATGATTCGCAAAAGCACTGGGGTTTTATCAATTATTCTATTTCAAACTTGATTTCGTTCACCCCAAAAGAGATTGCTAATATTGAACAATGCGCACGCAGGACTACCAATAAGGAAATGAAGGAGGAAATGGGGAAAACCGTTGAAAAACTTAAATCAATGAATAAAAAACATATACTGCCATTGGAAAATGATATTGAGCTATATATGCAAACAGAAGGTTATGCAGTAAGGCAGATGCCACAGTATAAAATCAGCCTTGAAACTTTAGATGTTATTCGCAGTGCGGTACAGAGTTCCAGAATGGTTACGGGAATTTATCATGAAAAAGAGCGTTTAATTGAGCCTTTGGGGATGATTTACGGTGAAAAAATTTATCTTGTTGCAAGAGAAAAAGCAAAGGGTGACGGGATTTATAACTATCTTTTGCATAAGTTTGAGAATTTGAAACTCACAGATGAAACTTTTGATAAATGCGATTTTAATTTGCAGGAATATACAAATTTGTCATTTGGTGTTTATCACGGTGAAATATTAGATGTAGAACTTTTATTCTCGCAAAATTTGGCTGAAGAAGCAAGCCGGTTTAATTTCCATTCGACGCAATCCGGGAAATGGAATGATGACGGAACCTATACGGTAAACTTTAAAGCAAGCGGAAACAAGGAAATTATCTGGCATGTATTCCGGTGGGGCGCAGGATGTAAGATTATAGCCCCCGAGTTACTTAAAGAACAATACAAACAGTATTTACAAGAAAATTTGGGGAATTATTAAAGATTGAAAGTATTTATTGTATAATTCTTACGTCTTCATAGCTTTGAACGTAGGTGTTATAGTTTCCTTTCGAAAGTATTTATTGTATAATAAACCTGTTTTCAAACCTGTTAAAACAATAGTTATAGTTTCCTTTCGAAAGTATTTATTGTATAATTTTGAACCTGTCTTATGTATAATGTCATAAGTTATAGTTTCCTTTCGAAAGTATTTATTGTATAATTATAAAAATATTGGCTTGAAGTTAGACTAGTTATAGTTTCCTT
>CASELB010000189.1 GCA_949288685.1 uncultured bacterium | reverse complement strand
TTTCCGCTGACAGTAATTGCCATAAACGTAACCTCCGTTTCACGAATAAATATATATCTACACTTACATTGTTATAAAGTATTTTTTTATTGGATAATTGCTTATGAGGATATTTTTTGTAAACTTTTTGTTACATAAATTCTTTATTTTCTTTATATTCCTAGTTTTGAGCCCTACACTTTATTTATCTTTTTTAAATCTTTTAAAATAATTAAGCGTAAAACCTACACTTATATAATAACATATTTTTTAAAATAGTCATCACCTTTGAGGATTTATTAACAAATTTTAAGAAAATTTTGAAATATTTTTTACAAAAATTTTGATATAACAGAATTTGAGGCAGTATATAATCATGCTATCATACTACTTACCGGGGATAGTAATAATAAATTCGCTCCCTTTCCCGACCTTAGAATTTACGGATATTTTTCCGTTATGTTTTTCAATAATTTTCTTTGATATGGCAAGCCCTAATCCTGTTCCCACGCCGACTCCCTTGGTTGTATAACCCGCAAAAAATATTTTATTTATATCATCTATTCCGCATCCGTTGTCTTTAATACGCACAATCAGATTTTTATTACAATACTCTGTAGAGATGATTATTTTACCCTGCTCTTTTATAGCCTGGCAGGCGTTTACAAGGATATTCATAAAAACCTGGTTAAGCATGTTTGGATAACATTTGACAAGCGGAATCTCCCCGTATTTCTTGATTACAGTCACTTTGTTTTTAGTTTCGTGCCTGATTAGGTCTAATGTTAAATCAATTTCTTTATTTATATCGGCTTCTTGTAATTCTGCTTCGTCTAAGCGTACAAATTTCCTTAAGCCTGTCACAATCTTGTTTATACGGCTTATCGCCTCTGTATCAATTGTATTGATTTCATTTAAAATCTCTGCGGTATCTGTATCTTTTAATCTTTTTATCAGTTTTACCGCAATTTCATTATTGGATTTGATAGATGCAAGGGGGGTATTTATTTCGTGCGCAATTCCTGCAACTAACTGCCCCAGTGATGCCATTTTTTCTGAATTAATAAGTTTTAGCTGCGTATCTTTTAATTCTTCAAGTGTTTTGGTGAGTTCATCCACCATTTTTTCGTTTTTTTCATACAGGGATGATTGCAGAAGAGCGTTGCCAAGCTGTGAGGAAATCCCGTCCAGTATTTCAATCTCGTCGTTTAAACGCCTTGTCTGGCGGGTCAGAAGAACAATAACTCCAAGCGGGTCTTCTTTGTGGTATACAGGAACAACTATCCGCTGTACTCTTTCAGGAAACGGTTTTGCTCCGTCGTATTCCCTAAGACAAAAATTGTAACCGATTTGTTTTTCTTTTAGTTTTTTTTCGGTTTCGTTATCAAAAGTTATTATTTTTCCTATGTCTTTTTTTGCTGATGAAACGGTTATCTCATAGCCGTTGTCGTGCTTTGAGGCATAATAAGATTTGAAAGTGTTGAACATTGTTTCAAGTTCTTTTAATGTGGATTTTAAAATTACGGAGGTGTTTATAGAAAGTCTTATTAAGTTTGATATTTTATTAAGCAGAAGAAGTTTCATAGCCTGTGATTGTGCCAGTTGCTTTATTTTCTGCAGGCTTTTATTTTCTTCTTCAAGAGATTTATTCCGTCGTTTTAAAGCCTTATTTTCATCTGCAAGAGTTTTGCTGCCGATTTTGTCGGTTACATCCGTGAATATTATTATATGATAGTTATTTCTTTTAGTTGTATTCATGTCAAAGAACATGTAGTCATTGTTTTTTGTTAAATAACTAACGTGTGATGAAAAGTCTTCGTTGGAGATAAGCGCCTGTGATATGGGATTGTGCGTAAGCATATCGCCGCTGTTTAGTGCGCATATTTCATAATTAAGTTTATGGGAAAAGGATTTGAGTGTAGTGAAGTCGCTGAAATAACGTTTAAAAACATTGTTTTTAAACACTACGGTTTTATCCTCCCTAACCACCATCACCGCTGAATTAAAGCGGTTGAAAAATTCAAATTTTTCCATAAAACCATTATATCACAAACGGCATTATCGGCAGCAGTAAATTTTTTAACTTGATATTATGTGCACAAACGGCTCCACCAGCCGGAAGGCCCGTTATTAAATGAGGCTTCGTTTACCGGAATTTTTATTGTGTAATCAGGAGTAAATGTTGCCTTATCAAAGTCAGTATTTCTACCGTCCGGAGTCGAGCCTGCAGGTGCATGTTTCACAACATAATCCTTGTTGTTATTCATTAAGACATTTTCTGCAAGTCCGAAATCCGCTTTGATGTCGTAACCGTTGAACGCAGGTGAAAATGCGCCCTGAGGTTTGACTTTTATTTCAAAGAATTTACCGTCATTACTAAGTTTAATATCATAATATTTGTCATATTTATTTTCTTTTGCCTGTGCAAGTTTTTCCTCAGGTGTCAGGTCATAATAATCAAGAACGCCTATATCTCTTGCATTTCTTGCTTTTTCCTGCAGCTTGATAAAGCCTTCTTCCGTTACATTTTTTACATCAAAAAATTTGATTATTTTTTCATCCTGAACATTAAGTGTTCCCTGTCTTACCGTTTTTTGTGTTTTCGGGTCGATAATATTTAGTGTAATTGCATCCGGCATTTTTTCTTCTCCTATAGAAATATCCCTGTAGATATATAAAGTTTTTCATTGGAGAAAAATTGCTTAATTTTTACAAATTGTAAAGAAACCGGTATTTTAGTTTACCGGTTTCTTTTTTATTATTTCTTTGTTTTATCTGCAAATTCGCTGTCCAAACGCAAAAATACCGGTTTAATTTCTTCTTTTGATATCAGATGCCCTGTCTTAATGTTATTGCAGGTTATATTATCAAGTTTGATATTTATATCATAAGATAGCTGTTTAGCCATTAATTGTGCAATATTCGGGCAGTAGGGGTAAATAAGCGACGCAATTACGCACATTACCTCTAAAACCGTTGCAAGAACAACTCCGCACTCTTCCGTTTTTTCTTCTTTTGCCAGAGTCCACGGCGCGTTGTCTGTAACGTATTTGTTTGTTGCATCAACAAGTTCCATAATTTTTTGCGCGGCTTCCTGAATTTCAAAGTAATCAAAATGATGTTTTACAGCTTTAACTGTATCAAGAGCTTTAGAATATAGCGGAGAATCTTTTTTGAATTCGGGTTTTATTTCTCCGTCAAAATATTTTACAAGCATTGACAGGGTTCTGTTAAGCAGATTACCCATAGAATTTGCAAGGTGTGCATTAACCTTTTCTTTAAAATCTTCGTCGGAATAATTACCGTCTTTACCGCACGGTGCGGCAGATGCCATATAGTATCTGAATGCATCAGGGTATTCAAGGTTAAAACTTTCGAGAACCGAAGTCGGAGAAACAACATTGCCGAGTGATTTTGACATTTTTGCTTCATCAATAGTTATCCAGCCGTGTGCAAAAATATGTTTTGGCAGCGGAAGTTCAAGCGCCATAAGAATAGCTATCCAGTAAATACTGTGGAATTTAAGTATATCTTTACCGATTACATGAACATCAACCGGCCATAACTTTTTAAATTCATCAGACGGAGTATCGGTATCATAACCGATAGCTGTTATATAATTTGATAGTGCATCAATCCACACATATATAACTTGTTCAGGATCATCTAAAACATCTATTCCCCAGGTTACGTTTGATTTTGCTCTGGAAACAGAAATGTCCTGTATGTCTTCAAGCTGGTTAATAACTTCATTTGCGCGGAATGCCGGAACGATAAAATCAGGGTGCGTTTTTATGTGTTTTATAATTGCATCTTTGTATTTTGTTAACTTGAAGAAGTAATTTTCTTCTTCAACTACTTCCGGTTTTTTGAGGTGGTCCGGACAGAGTCCGTCTTCAGTCAAATCTTTTTCACTTAAAAAACATTCGCACCCGCTGCAATAAAGACCGGTGTATGAGTGTTTATATATATCACCTTTTTTAACAAGTTTTTTAAATATTTTTTGTACAACGTGTTCATGATTTTCGTCAGTTGTTCTGATAAATCTTGTATAATTAACATCCAGCGCTTTCCAGGCATCTTTAAACTTTTGTGCATTCATATCACAGAGTTCTTTTGGGCTCATTCCGTTTGCAGCGGAAGTTTTTTGAATTTTTATTCCGTGTTCATCTGTTCCTGTGAGCATAAACGCTAAATCGGCTCTTTGAGAGTAATGTCTGTGAATAACATCGGTTAAAATTTTTTCATAAGCGTGCCCGATGTGCGGTGCGCCGTTAACATAATCTATTGCAGTTGTACAGTAATATTTTTCCATTGTCCTTCCCCTAAAAATATAATTTACCGGTAAATTTTAACAAAAATATAGTTTCTATTCAATAAATCTGATTTCAAATTTAAAGCCGGAGTCCTGATGCGCGGATACAGGCTTTTTATCCCATAGTTTAAACTCAATGTTTGCAGGATAAGAAGTTACGCGGAATACGACTTTATCATCAACAGGAGAAAGTACATTACATCTGTCTCCCTCTTTATTCCGGTTTTCACAGAAACTTCCGCCGACAATTGCATCTTTAAACTGATAAGTTTTTTGCGAAATATTGTCAGGATACGGGAAGTTTATGTTTTGTTTTTTGTATACTTTAGCCCATTCAAAACCTACATCACGTGCGTTTAACCCTGATAATTGCAGATATTTACATTTTGTAAGAGCTTTGGTTCCTTTGTAAACAACAATAATTTTGTTATTTACAATGTCCAGATATAAGCCTTTTGGAACAAGCCTTAGTCCTTCATCCGAACACACAGGCAGTTTTTCATCAAGATGGTAAGTTGCAATCATTACCGGAGCTATCAGTATCATCGGGTTATTTATTATGCGGCTCATTGCGGAGACACCTTTAGATTTAAGTCTGCAATCTTTTTTGCTGTCAAAACAAACTGATTTATCAAGTGCAAACCAGGAGCCTTTATCTTCCATTTTGTTCCAGACATCAGGATTTGGTGTGTAATTCAGCACTTTGGTAAAATTGGAATCAAAATTCCCGCTGCGAAGTCCTAAAATAAAGTCTTTAGATAGTCCGTTATAATCAACAAGCGGATTTATCTTTGCTTTAACAGCAGTCTCAGGAATAACTTTTAATTCACTCGTATTATGGTATTTATAATTATCAATCGCTATTTGAACGGCAAAGTATATCATAAATATAAACATTAGTGTCAGTAAAATAACGTAAATCCAGTTGAAAAACTTAAAAATTTTTATTCCCCATCCGCCTTTTATTTTAAAAGTGCTGATAAGCGTATAAAGAGCCATTATATAAAATAAGACTTTAAAAATCAGAGAAGTAATTGCTGCGGCAGTAAGCAGTGTTTGAGAAGTAATACCTGCTAAAAAACTGCTTAATAAAATGGTAATAATCGTACCTAAAAAAGATATAATTAATAAAATAATATTTTTTTTCATCTTTTCCTCTTCCTCATAATTTTAATATTAGCACAAAATCCCCCGTGAATATGATTTACATAAAAGAAATATAACATAAAATAGAATGCGAGGGAGGTTTCATTGAAACGCGTTACAGCACTTTTGTGCTTTATATTTATTATGTTATACTGCCAGTCTGCTCAGGCAAAACAGCTCTGGGAAAGTATTAGCGTACAAAAAAATGATTCTCTCACTCTTGAAAATTGTATTGACATTGCTATTCATAACAATGGTGATGTAAGACGTGCTTATATGAACCTCCAAACAGCAATTAACAATGTGAGTATAGCAAAATCGGCGTATATTCCTACAATCTCTTTAGGCGCAGGACTTTCCGGCTCGGAAGATACCCGTATGGGCGGTGGAACATCAAGAAACTTTCCCTCTGTTTCTGCAACGTTACAACAGCTTATCTGGGATTTTGGAAAAACAAGTGCGTATATAAGAATGTACAAGTTTAACAGGATAATTGCGCAGCTCCAGTATGAAGATGCAATGCACGATTCTATTTTTGCCGTGCAAAGTGCTTATTATAACGTGCTTGCAACAAAGTCTTATGTTGATGTTGAAAAAGCAAATGTTCAAATTAACCTTAGAGACTACAATCGTACGAAGGCGTTTTTTGAGGAGGGCATTCGTTCAAAAGTAGATATTGTAAACTCCGAGTATAACCTTGCACAGGCTCGAATTGCATTAATCGAGGCGGAAACAAATTACCAGACTGCCTGGGTTAATTTAAATGACCAGATGTCGATACTTAATCCGCCCGAGTATACTATTGAAAATACCGAAACTTTTAACCTTTCTGATAATTATTACCCGACAAGTTTTTTGTCCTCTGATACATCTAAACAGGCAACAGATGCAAATATTGATGTCGCATTTAAGTCTGCTGTTGAAAAAACGGATGTAATAGGTTCTTATAAATACGAAAAATGCCCGTATACTTTTGAAGAGGCAATTAATTATGCGTATGAACACAGGCATGATTTGAGAGCGTTAGAGGCGTCCAAAAAAGCTATGGAAGAAGAGCTGAAATATATAAAACGCCAGTATTATCCGACTTTAAGCGGACAGTTGGGCTATACTTTTGCAAATACTAAAAATTATTCAAATAACAACTATTCAATAGGTGTAAATCTTAATACAAGTTTTAATATAAAACAAATTAAGCACGAGATTGATAATGCTAAAATTCAGGTAGATTATGTAGAAAGCCAGATTGGAACATTGCGACTTGATATATTCTGCCAGGTTCAAGACGCCTATATTACGGCAATACAATTGGAAAAACAAATTCCGCTGATGGAAGTAAAAGTACGTCAGGCGCTTGAAAATCTCGAACTTTCAGAAGGACGGTATGAAGTTGGGATAAGTGATTTTATCGAACTTCAAAACGCAAAAGTGAATTACAATAATGCTTGTAATGAATATGTAACATTGGTGTATAATTATAACCTGGCAAGGGCTGACCTTGAAAGAAAAATGTGCATGCACCACTATGATTGCGAAAGCATAAAACATAAAAACAAGGATAAGAAATAAATGAAGAAAAAAATATTTCTGGCAACGATAATACTAATAGTACTTGCTTTAATTGGTACAGCAATTATTAAATCTCAAAAAACTGATACGGATTACAGATTACAGCCTGCAAAAAAACGTGATATAACTCAGGTTGTTGAAGCGTCCGGTACAATCAACCCCGTTAATACTGTTAGTGTAGGCTCAACTGTATCAGGACTTATTAGCGGTTTGTATGCGGATTTTAACTCTGTGGTCAAAAAAGGACAACTTCTTGCAGAGATTGACCCGCGAACTTTTCAGGCAACCGTAGATCAAAATCAAGCATCGCTTTATAATGCAAAAGCGACTTTACTTGAGCGTCAGGCGAAACTTGAACTTGATAAAAAAATGTATGACCGGTATAAAAAACTCTATGAAAAACAGTACGTCCCTCTGTCAGAAGTTGATCAGGCGGAAAGTGATTACAAGGCATCGCTGGCGCAGGTTGCTGCTGCAAAATATCAGATTAAAAGAGCAGAGGCAGAGTATAACAGCTCCCTTGTTAATCTTGGATATACTAAAATAACAGCGCCTGTTGACGGTATTATAATAAGCCGTGATATTGATATGGGGCAGCCGGTTGCTGCAACTTTAAATGCGCCCGAACTTTTTACAATTGCGCAGGATATTGAAAAAATGCAAATTGAAGTTGCGGTCTCGGAAGCGGATATAGGTAAAGTTAAAGAAGGACAAACTGCAAAATACGTACTTGACGGATATCCGAATGATGTGTTCAGCGGTACGGTAACGCAGGTGAGGATTGATTCAACCACAACTTCTAATGTTGTAACTTATACTGTAATTGTGAGTGTTGATAACAGCGACTTAAAAATAAAACCCGGTATGACGGCAAATGTTTCTATAATTGTATCAGAGAGTAAGGATGTTCTTGCCGTTCCCAATTTTGCACTAAAATTTTCACCTCCGGAAAACACAAAACGATATGAAAAACAAGGCTTGTGGGTTCAGGAACGCGGGAAATTGGTCAGGAAAGAAGTAGTAACCGGGGCAAGTGATGATACCTATACCGAAATTAAATCAGGAATTAAAGAAGGTGAACTCGTTGCGACAGGAAGCGGAAGTACTGTTAAGCGCAAAACTGGCGGCAGACCGCCGAGGATGTTTTAATAAATGGCATTAATAGAAGTTGAACACGCAATAAAAACGTATAAAATGGGGGAAGAATCGCTTAATGCACTTAATGATGTGTCCCTGTCTATTGATGACGGCGAATTTGTCGCAATAATGGGAACTTCAGGTTCCGGCAAGTCTACTTTTATGAATATGCTAGGTACTCTTGATAAGCCGACATCAGGGAAATATCATCTTGACGGAGTTGATGTTTTTACGCTTACTCCGGATGAACTAAGTACAATAAGAAATCTTAAACTCGGATTTGTATTTCAGGGGTTTAACCTTATATCAAGAACGACGGCGATTGATAATGTAGAACTTCCTATGATATATAAAGGTATACCGGAAGCTGAAAGACATATACGTGCAAAAGAAGCGTTAAAAATTGTAGGGCTTGAAAACAGAGAATTTCATTTGCCTAACCAGATGTCCGGCGGTCAGCAGCAAAGAGTTGCAATTGCAAGGGCAATTGTAAATGATGCTCCGCTTATACTTGCCGATGAGCCTACCGGAAACCTTGATACAAGAACCAGTATTGAAGTTATGAACTTCTTTGTAAAATTAAATGAAGAAATGAAAAAAACAATAGTTCTGGTTACTCACGAAAATGATATTGCAGAATACACAAGAAGAATTGTAACATTTAAGGATGGCAAAATTATATCAGATGTTCCCAATACGCCGAAGAGGGTTGCTTTATGATAGATTTTAAATCAATTGTAAAAATGGCATTAATATCATTGAAGGTAAATAAATTGCGCTCCGGACTAACAAGTCTGGGGATAATTATTGGTGTAAGCGCAGTAATTATAATGCTTGCAGTCGGCACGGGAACAAGTACCAAAATAACAAAAGATATGGAAGCAATGGGAAGTAATATGTTTACAATCCGTTCTTCCGCGGCAAAGTCCGGAGGGGTAAGTCAGGGCTCCGGCTCAAGACCTACACTAACATTAAAAGATGCTGATGCGATAAGGAAAAATGCTACCGGAGTTGCGGCTGTAGCACCTGTGTTGAGTGAGACAAAACAGGTTACATACGGAAATCAAAACTGGTCAACTACAGTCTATGGTACAACTTCGGCATATCTTTATATAAAAAGTTATGATATAGATTACGGGCGCCGTTTTTCAAAAGAAGATAGTCAAAACAGCGCTAAAGTAGCGATACTCGGTTCTACTGTTGCATCTGAACTTTTTGGAGATTTAAATCCGATAAACAGAATTATAAGAATCGGGGGGATTCCTTTTAAAGTTGTCGGCGTGCTTAAAACGAAAGGACAAACGGGTCCTATGGATAACGATGATTTGATTTTTATTCCGATTACGACGGCACAAAAAAAAGTATTTGGAACGTATTTCCCCGGGTCTGTAAAAATGATTATGGTAAAAACCCGCGAAGCGGAAGATATGGAACAGGCGGAAAAGGATATACGCGAGATTTTAAAAATGCGTCACCATATAACAAAATATCAGACAGAAGATTTTGAAATAAGAAATTCTGCCGATTTTCAGGAACGTTTAAAGTCTTCTGCACAGACTTTCGCAGTACTTTTATTTTCTATTGCGTCCGTCTCGCTTATAGTTGGCGGAATAGGTATTATGAATATAATGCTGGTATCCGTAACCGAGAGAACAAAGGAAATAGGTATACGTATGGCAATAGGTGCAAAAGCCTCTGATATAAGATTACAATTTTTGATAGAATCTTTTATACTATCAATCTTTGGCGGCATAATCGGTGTTGTTGTCGGAATTATCGGGGCTAAGGTTGTTGACGTTTTTTCAAATATGAATATTGTAATTTCTATGTTCTCAATAGTTCTATCGCTGGGATTTTCAGGGTTTATTGGTATAGCGTTCGGGTATTATCCGGCATACAAGGCATCGCTGCTCAATCCTATTGATGCGCTAAGGTATGAGTAAAATGAAAAAATCGACCATAAAACTTATTGTTTATACTATACTGGGTGTTATAGTATCTGTGATTTTGTATAATATTGAAATTTATAACAACTACATACTCAATAGACGTATAATAAATCAGATTCACTGTGGCATATATATTGCTCCATTCATAGGAATAGTATACTGGTTGTTTACCCGTGAGCTTGATGATTAACTTATGCTATTTCTGACCAGCCCCTGCCCATAATTTTGTTGTCCGATACGCCTTCTATAGCCTGATATTCCATAGAAAATCGGAAACACCGCTTCTATCGGATTTAGCCGGTATGTAAATTATATATGGATTTATTTTAATTTTGTTAAGCAGAATAAGATAAATATGAAAATATATAAAAACGAGAGGTTGAAATTTCCCTCGCTATAAGTTATAATGATATTGAGCTACCTTACGTGGGGATTGTGCCCCCCTGACGGAGGTGACTCGTTCACAAAAAGACCTGAAATAAAATTTATACTTAATTAATGGGTTAAATACATTAAACATTTTTACTAATATATTCCCTATAAGTCTGGCAGGGGAAGGTATCAGCCTGTCAGGGTAAGTGCAGTTTAAGTTCGACAACCGGCTGCAGCTTATAGGAAATATATTATTTATAAAATAATATATTTAGCCTCGGGTAAAATTTTTGAAGGAGCCATTTCAATATAAATGTTTGCAATGTCAGGAGTCCTGCTTACAGTTTTATTCGGGGT
>CASELB010000188.1 GCA_949288685.1 uncultured bacterium | reverse complement strand
GTATGTTGAATCTGTCGCACCTAATGTTAAATCCTCATGGTAACTTGACGGAAAACTTGCGTCCGCTGCCCCTGCTGCGTTAACTTTATCCGCCAGTGCTGAAGATATATTGTTCAAGGCAGATGTTATTTCTCCCGCATTAAGCAGTTGCAAATTTTGAACGGCATTTGCAACTTTAAAGTACAAATAAAATTCCGTATGTGCCGGTGTCACTGTATCTGAATTTCCGTAGACAGGGTTTGAGAGTGAGGCGTCAAAACCCAAATGTGGATAAGTATTTGTGCTTCCGTGAACGTTTATAATATGACCATCATCTATACTTGTAAACGCTCCATTTACTCCCGCATTAGAATCAGAGTTATATGCATCAGTAAAGTATTCGCCCTCAATATTCGGGAGTCCTGCACTTATATCTAAACCAAGGCGCCCGACATCTGATGTATAACTCTCCATATTTTTTGACCGCGGGAGTTTAAACTGAATATTAGACTGGTCTAAAACATAATACCATGCAGAACCGATTGCATTATACAAATTTTCAACCTGAGTAATATTAGCAACATCTACAATTTTCTTACCGTTATTAACCTTGTAACTTACTGTATATTCCGTACCGTCAGGAGCCGTTATTGTATCTGTTTTTTGGGTTCCTTCCGTATACTCGCTTACAAGATAATTATACGCTGTTGAATACACACTCCCGCTGTTCCATTGTCCGGCGGAAAGCAGCCAGGATGTGTGATTAAGCTCTTCATCAGAAGCGATATGACATAACAAAGGAAGTGTGTCATTTTCAGTTGTTGTAACCTCTGTAATATTAGATATCGCAACCTCTGAAGTTGTATTTCCTACTACCATATACACAACTGCATTTACCCCCGGCGGCTGAACCGTGTCTGAGTTACCGTAGATAGGATTTGAGAGTGAGGCGTCCAACCTAGCTGAATAAGATGTGCCTGTCGTAGTTGCCACACGGGAGCTGCCTACCTGGGTTCCTTTTGTAAAGCACCCTCCGTATTGAAATCCCTCCGGGCTTCTTGTAAGACCATACATCTGTGTTGGAACTCCTGTACTATTTTCGTAATATACCTCGCCCTCTATATTAGGCAGACCGGCTTCTACATACGCGCCCGGAGAATCCGAGTTTTTGAAATAATAGTCATTCCGCGGGAGAAAAATACGTTCATTAGTTATATCAATCCCATACATCCAGCAGGCACCATAAGCGGCATAAAACGTGTCAATCGCGGATTTATCTGAAATATCATAATACACATGTCCGTTTGTATGAGTATATGTTGTTATTGTACTTTCACCAAGAACTGTTTGAGCGGATACTGCTGCAGCTTTTTCCTCTATACATTTGTTATAAAAATCCGGATATCCGTAACGGTTCACATCACTTGCTTTGTAAACATACGTTCCAAGCGGAGCGAGACCTGCAGACTCCTCAAATGTTAAAATATGGTCTTTTACTACAAGGTCAAACATATTTAAACCCGTGCCAGCTGTCTCACGGATTACAGCCTTTCCGGCGTCTGTCAAATTGCTTAAAGAAGTATTTGCAATTGTTTCAAGTGTTTCATTCAAATCTGATATTTGAGCATCCATATTATCTGAAATAGTTTCTGCCTTATCAGCGTAATATTTTGCACTATATTCAGTTCCGTCAACAAGTACACCTGAATTTGCCCATTGTTTCGCAAGATTAGCACTTGATGCGGCTTCAACAGCTTTTACTTCAACTTCATCATGCATTTCGGATACATTATTCGCTATTTCCGTCAAGGAATCATCGTAACTCTGTATTTTGCTTAAATAACTTTCAGCAACAGTTTTTGATAATCCGACAATACTCATATCAACATTAAACTCGTTTTTATTAATAGATACATCCATTTGAATAGATTGATCTGAAACCTGAACAGAATTATTCATGACTTTTGTTATCACATTAAAAGGAATAACCGTTGTAACAGTTCTAATTCTATCCTCTGTATCTATAAGTTTAAGCGAGCCGTACATTTTACCGGATTTAAGTTTAGATGTAACCTCGTTAGACAAAATAATCTCAATATATTTTGCCGATAAATCAGGATAAGTTAATTCAATATTATCCAGTGAGAATACCGCTTTAAATCCTGCCATATTTATGTCTGTGTTAAATTTTACGACTAAATACTGATTATCTAAAAAGTCAGTATCATCGCCTTTTACAATTGTTATATATGCCATGTATTACCCTTTCTATGTTTCATCACTCTTACACATTCCGCAAACACGCCAGTACACACTGCCACCGGAGCCGTCACGACCTACCGTTACACGTACGGTTGTTGTACTTATAATGCGTCCCGAGACAACACCGATATCCCAGTTGCCATTCATATACGCACTCGTTCCTGTTACATAAATACAAGCATTTGTATCCGCAAGTTCTTTAAATAATGTTATATCTTTGGTTGCATTTGTTCCGCCTACAGCAATATATCCGCCTTGCTCAATCCAACCGTCACTATAGAGCCGATACCAGTTTGCACCGGAACGGTAACTTTCTTTTACATAAGCCGCACTATCCAGTGTTGAAGTTATAGCTGCTATATCTTCAGTAATATCATCAATACTTTCCTGCAATTCTTCATTTGCTTCTTCTGCGGCAGTTTTATTATTGTCTACTACTGATGACAGAGAAGAAATACTCCCTGACAGGGCTGTAACATTAGTAGTTAAACTCTGCGATACAGATGATATTTTGTCGTCCAGATATTGAAAATTATTATTAACAACCTCGGATGAGGCAACCGAACCGTATTCTATATTTGTTAATGCCATATACTCTTCCTTTCTGTGGCAGATTTTATTCTCTGCCGCTCATTATTACATCATAAATTTTGTCAATTTTGGATTGTATATCTGTAAATTGTGCTTTCAAATCCCTGAATGAACTCCAGGTAACATATTTACGTTCTATACTTTCTAATATTTCTCTGTGCTTTTTCTCTAATTGTTCCGGTGAGACCAGCAAATGCTGTTGAATCAGAAAAATTACCGCACATACAATTATCGGAGCATACTCAATAATTTTTTCTTCCATAACGCCCCGCTATGTACTTTTCTTTCCCTTACCGCCACCGATAAGTCCGCCGGTTTGCGCACTTACGACTAAATCAACCAGACCCTGAGCCATATTTATATAATCCATTGCATTTGCATCTTGTTTAGAACTGTTTGTTGCACTGCCATAACTATCTTTCTGCGCGTTTGCACTGCTTGTACTTAATGATTGTGACTGATTATTTGAAATAATATTGTATCCGTTCAGGTACAATCCCATTAGGTTAGAAAGCATCGTAGCAGCATTTTCCTGCGAAGAGCCAAGCAGCTCCATTGTGTAATCAGAAATGCTGTCATTGATATTTTCCTGCATCTGGTTATACATATCAGTTGCCTGACTTGAGCGGATCATATTACGTGAAGACAGCGGATTAATTATATTATTTTCAAAACTTTTTTGTGATTCCTCATTTAAATTTTTTGTAAAACTGTTTAATTTTGCCTGGTTTGTTGTATCATCAATTGTCGGATTCATATAATTTTGCAAAAGTCCTGTAATATTGTCGTTTACAAAACTATTAAGTGTATCCAATGCACTGCCCGGTGCAAATGTTGATGTTGTACCGCTGTTATTAGTTGTAGAAGTAACGTAAGGATTTGAAGTAGTTGTATTTCCTAACGTTGTACTTGTATGTGTCTGTGATTGTGCCGTTGAAGATGATGATTTGCCTCCCATGTTATTCTCCTTTCTTTTTTACATAGAGTTCATTGTCAACTTTTTTAAAGCCTGCCTGCAAAAGACAGAACTTTGCTGTCTTATGTTTAGTTTTTGCCCAGATATCACAATCAAACCATTTTTCCGTCATATTAAGACATTCGATGTTTTGAAGATGGCACTTTCTGTTTGAAAAACCGTTTACAAAAAGTCTGCCGCCAATTTTGTAAAAATAAAGACAACCGATAAATTTATTTTCATTTGAGATAAATGAGTAAAATAGTGTTGAAGTTAATATCCTGTCAAAATCTTCTATATCACCTATTAGCTTTTGATATCTGTTATAAAGATTTTTACATTCCATATAATTAAACTCACTGTCAAGCGGAATTAAAACTTTCATTTTACCTCTGCTTAACTTTTATTCTTGAGCATTCAAGTGTTTTGATACAAAATTCTTCTCCCTGCTGTGTATTAAAAAAAGTAATATCCATAGTATTAAACATTGCCGGCGGGAGTTTAGCAATTGCATTCAGTACCTTAGGCGGGTAATATCCGACATCCCAGCGTCCTATATCCCAGTAAAGTACGTTTTTTATCCCGTCAGCAGCAATATACCTTACTTTTGCGGGCTTTAATGTATCATAATTTTTCTGATATTTTACATAAAACCTGTTGTCATACTCTAAGTCAAGAGTAACCCGCGGCGGATAATAAAATATTTTTACCGTATTATCCGAGCCTAAATTTACAGTTGAGCAAGTATAATATGACTGTATAAATTCGCCGTTAAAATCCGAACCGCTGTATTCCTCATAAATATCCTCACCTGCCGAGTAAAAAATATCATTAATTGTTGCAAAACAATTAATCTTCTGGGATTTCCTTTTTACCCACGCTTCCCTTAAGCAGTCGTAAATCATTATCGTAGAATATTCTTCATTATTTGAAGGAATTAAAAACCAGATTTCGTTTCTGTCCATAGTAACAACCGAAGCCATCCTGCAGCCTGATATTTTAGAAAGCGGTATTGATACAAGTTCTTCCTGTATTTCAAGTGCTATATTCTTACCTATAATTTTATTCCCTGCCATTTCCTGATTGAATGTAAAAACAGATTTTTTATTATGGTCATAAAAGTAAAGTTTTACACCGTGAAAGACAAGCGACTTATCACTTGCACACCCGCCCGGGGATTCTTCTGTCATAGAAAATCCGTAACCGGAAGCCGGACTTACAAGAACCGAGCTATCTGAGTGAAATACCGCAAGTGAACCTAAATATGGATAAATTGCAGTAATAGGTTTAACAAATTCTATATATCCTGAAGACGTTATAACTTCCGCATCTGCTGTTGAGAAATCATAAATATTTTCCTGAACAGAATACCAGAGGATTTTTCCGTTAAATATCCAGAGCCGCCCGTCAAAATTAACAAGTCCAAGACCTGCAACTGTCCGATTATCACGGTCTTTCAAATCCATAACCGTAATTTCTTCCAACTCGCCGTCATCATTTGTTTTACCTAATTCTATAGAAAACATTTCTTCCGAATTAGAAAATACAAACAAATCCGACCAGCCCTGCGCAAAGTCACATCCGCATGATTGACCGGTTACACTCAATCCGGATTTTTTAAGTGTAAGAGTTTTAGCCGTCGGATTAAACAGATAAAATTTTCCCTCTGTCAAACTTTCCGTATGAATGAAAAAATTATGAACGCCGTTTTGCACACTGTCATATATATTTATTACATTTTCACCGTCAGGAATAAGTCCGCAAACAGAAATATTACCTTTTACCGTACGTATACCTACACCTGAATTAGAATCAGTACTAAACAATTCTACGTTTTGCATATCCGCAGCAGTAATCTCTTTTGATGAAAACACCGACTCCTGCCGCTTTATACCGCTAAATGTATTACATATTAGAGATGTATAATTCATACTTTAAATCCTCTTTTAATAATTTTGTTTAATAAAATTTTCTAACCTGCTCAACCTGTTAAGCCAGCCTTTGAGAAAAACTTTCTGGGAAGAATTACTTTGTGCAAATTCAATATACTTTTCCCGTCTCAATTTTAAATATTTTTCAATATTTCCCTGAGAAAGGGTTAAAAAACTTCTTGCGCGTGCAATTCCCATATTTACCGCAGTATCAAAATGTATAAGCCCGAGTTTTTCATCAGAAATTTTATCCGCACCTGATGCCAGATAATATTTTTTATAATATATTTCTTCAATTTCTACAGAAGTTATATTTTTTACCGATTGCAACGGCAAATTTTTAGAACGCCGATACATATCGTAAACTGTTTTTGTAATACCAAAATTTGTTTCTCCGCCAAAATCATTCGGGTTATTTACATATCCGCCCTCAGATAAAAGTACAAAATCCAAGGCCTTTTTAAATTTTTCATCCTGCATATCTTCCTCCTTCCTTAAAAAACAACTTTTCTTTCAGGAGCAATACCTGTTGTGTATTTAAGTAACAGTTTGTAAGCCGTTTCAAACTGCTTTTTATAGCTTGAATAGTTTTCATCATGTTCTGATGCTATGGCATAGAGCATTGTTTTGGTTATTAAAGCGTTTTTAAACAGTTCTTCAAGTTTCTCAGGTATATCAATTACATCCGTATCATTTTTTAGAGAATATAAAGTTTTTCCTGTTTCATCCGTACCAACTGCAAGAGTATAGTATTCAGCATTAACTTCATAGAACTTATCAGGAACCGGATAAAAATAAATATTCTGGTTATCAATCCTAAAATACTTTGGGAGTCCTTTATCATAAGACAGATGCGGAATTTTGTCCGTATACTCAAGATACTCTCCATTAATTGACACAGAGTAACCTTTTTTACCGTCTATATTTCTTTCTACCAAATTACCGTCAGGAAGCGGATATCCCTGTTCACCTTCCATTAAAAGCAACTCTTCTGTTTTACGTCTGAACGGGAAATCCGTAGAACACCATAAATCAGATAAGGCTTTATTTATACAAGATATAAGTACGTTTTCAAACTCAGCCTCGGTATCTACTTCATCATCAAACATCGACCACGCCTGTGAGGCTACACTGTTATATATGTCTAAAAGAGTAAGTGTCATTATTTTTTCTCCTTTCTTTTAGATAACATTTTTTTACCCGCTCTGCGTTTAGTTTTGCACCCTTCCGGAGGGGCAGGAATTTCTGTTTCCGTACTGTCCTCTTCAACCACAATATTGTATATATCTTTTAGTTCTGCCAAATTCACACCCGGTTTTATGTTTAATAATGTAAAATCTTTATCCAGTCCTGAAATAATTTCATAAATTTCCGGCGCCTGCATAATAACTTCTATGGCTTTATCTTCGGGCAGGGTAAATACATGCTTTGTTAAAATATTTTTAAACTTAACCATACAAAATTCTCCTTAAAAAAAGCGGAACGGGGAGAAGTGAAGAAGAGAGCTATAAGCCCGTTCCGCAAGATAAAATAAACTATTCCGCGACAGGCGCTATACCTGCACGTCTTGCAACAGAATAAATATTACCGGTAAAACCGCTGCCAAAATTCAGATTTATTGACCCATCACGATTTTCAAATCTTGATAAATCCTGAATTTGACAAACAATTGTTGTTGTAGCTGGAATACTAATATCCAAATCACCTAACATTGAATTAGGATATGTATCACCGGCAACAAAAGTTACAGAAGATGCGGATGCCGCCGTATTTTCAATAACAATTGCAAGTGAATTGTTTTTATTTTTAGACGCTTCCTTAATCTGAATACCATTTGCCACTGTAACAGTATTTGGTGTAACGGATGCTGATAAAACAGATTGTGAAGCCTCTGCCTCCGGTAAAATTACTTCAATAATATCTCTAGCCATTTTTCCTCTCCTTTTACTATACTAACTATGCTTATGCTGAAAGCTCTAACGGAGCTTTGACTTTTACGGTCCCTAAGAAATCAGCGCGCGGAGCACCTACACCGTATAAACCATAACCTTTATAGGTAGAATTAAAATTCTTTTCAGGTATATAAAACTGTGTAGACATATCCGCAGAAATACCGCCGGCAAGCGTTTTGCCTTCAATACCAAATAACGGATAGAACACTCCGTCTTCAGGCTGGGCAATATTATTTGATGTATAAATATCCCAGCCGCAAAGTCTGCCTATATGTCCTTTTTCCATTTTTTTATGACCTGATTCAACATACTTCAAGTCTTCTAATTGACCTAAATAAAACTGAAATTCCGGCGGAACAATACAAATCATAGAACCGTCAACCCAGTTGGTATGACCTTTACCATCACCTCTCTGGAACTTAGCCTGCATTATTGCTAAGATTTCTTTTGCATACTGCGCTGTAAGATTAATTGCCGAACCATTATCATCAAGATAATGTCCCGCTCTTGTATAAAGTCCGCCAAACGCCGTATCAACAGCGGCTGCAAATTGTTTAATTGCATCATCACAGTATGAGCGTGCTAAACTTACTTCCATATCACCGGCTTCACATTCTTCTATCTGTTTTTCTTCGACTGCAGATAATTCAAAGTGAAACGCTTTACCTTTATCAAGTTTTACCTTGGTTATAGAAAGCCCTGCTTCTTCTGCATCTTTCAAGTCTCCGCCGTCATAATCAAACATAGCAACAGATGCCGGCATGACAATATCAATTTCGTCACCTCTGCGAACATTTGCTCTGGTTTCGGTATGCGCTAATCTGCCTATTACGAGTTCATCATAAAAATACTTTTCAATTGATTTGTTAAAAATTGTTTGAATAATTTGTTGTACTGACATTTTTAATTCCTTTCTTAAATTACTAACTACATTAATTCGTCAAGTGCTTTTTCCAGTTCTTCTTGAGACATTTGTGTAAGTTTTTTCCTTGCAGTTTTAAATTTTGGCTGATTATCGGTATATGCAAGCATATCAGTAGCTTTATCGGATTCAGATTTAAGAGCGTCCGCTCTTTGCATTTGTGCCATTCTGGAATTTAAATAATTATCAAGAAGTCTGACCATTGAATCTACATCAAGCCTGTTACCATAACCGTCATAAGCAGCCTTTAGCAAATCTCTAAACTCTCTATTTTGCAAATACGCCTCAGTATTGTATTTGGTGTCCATGCCGTTAACCAGAGTTCTAAAGTCTTCAAGTTGTCTGCGTCCGGCTTGACAGCGCGCCATGTGGGCTTCGTACGCCTGCGCAATTTTACGAAGTTCTCCTACTTCGCCTGCCAATTGACCGAACTTCTTTTGAAGTTCAAGATAAGCCTTTGACAATTCATCTACCGATTTAAATTTCCCGAGAATAGAGTTGTTATCCAACGGGTGCGGAATACCCGCCTGCGCATTGCCAGACCCGTACTCTGATGGGATAGAATTTTCTTCAAACTCTGAAGGTTCATACTCCTCAATAATCGGGTTGTCTGTAATCATTTTGTTTTTTTTGAACATAAAAATCTCCTTTCTTAAATTCCTGCTATTACAATTGATTTATTAGATTTAATTTTTATCAGCCGAACCATCACCTCCCGCCTTTTCCGGAGCCTTTACGGAGTATGATTCTTTAACAGCTTTTTTCTCTGTATTTTTTGCCGGTTTAATAACCTGATGCCCTGCAGGATTTGCGGCAGCCTGTTCTGCAAGTTTTTGAATCTGAGAATTAAGCTGTTTCATTACCTGCGGATTGTTCATAAGATTTTGCAAAACTGCAGCCGCCTGATTTTGCTGCGGCTGTTCTTTTGCAAGAAAGCGCTCCGGATTTTCAACTCCTTTTTGCTCAAAATACCAGGTAAAAATCTCTCTTATATCAAGAGGGATTGATTGTGCAAAACGTTCAATTACACTTACAACCATATCCGCCCTCTGTGACTTTTCAACGATTCCCGAACGGTCAGAATATGTATATCTGTAATCCCCTTGACGAATTTTATCATCAATGACAACCACATCACTCTGGTTGTTATTATTCAGATAAACTCTCTCCGTACCTGTTTTAAAATCAGCACAAAGTTTAGCAACATTTTTTACATCGGGAATTATTAAATACTGGTTAATAATATCCAGCATCATTGACAAACGCGTTAATTGTCCCTGCGTTTTTGTTGTAATTTCTGTCGCGGTTTTACTCGTTTCTTCATTATTCCCGACCATATTAGGATAAATGCCGCTAACCTCTGACATAAGATCATCGATAAATGAAATGTCGTTTAAGAAAACATTTACATTAAAATCTAACTGTTTAAACAGATTATTAGGTGAAATACTATCACCATACTCTATAATTTTCCCCGGATAAAGCTCAATTTCTTCTTTATCAAAAAAGCCTTCCGGTGCAAGTATTGGCGGATTTTCCGCCAACGACTGCATATCACACGTTCTGTTTAAAAGATTTTCCTGAACAAGAGCAAGATTAAGGATTGAATATAAAGGGCTTATTCCGCGTCTTGTCTCTGGATCAACAACAAATGCACCGTAAGTAAACGGATTTATTATACGTTCGTTTTTAGAGAATTTAACAAGATATTTTCTGGCAACAACTACAGCATGCCAGTTTTTAAGCAGTGTTCCGTCAGGAAGTCTAAAGTCACCCCAGTGTTCAAGAACCTCCACTGTTGAACCGTTAACAATCTCTTTGTATAATCTTCGTTTTGATTGATTTGACAAATCCGTTATTGATGGCTGATTTGTTAATGCTTTTATTTCTTCCGCCTCGTCTTTTGTTATTGTATAAAGTTTATTATTTATAATTTCATACGGAGTTTTAAAGCTCTTATAAATCTTGGGGCAGTCGTCCCAATTTGATAATTGGGTTACATCAAAAACTAAATCTGCCGGATTAACCGGATAAATATACGGATTATCATATACTTTTCTTGTATCTGTCCAGAAATTCTGTCCCTTAGCAACCGCATCCAGGATTTGCGGAATTTTTGTTATATCATTTTTAAAAAAGGCAACGGGACGCCTGTACTCTTCATAATGTTTTTTCCAGGCAGTAAAAGATATCATTTCACCATAAAGGAGTGCATTATCAAGAATAACATCACACGTTTTTTGATAATCCATTTTTTCAAAAATATCTACAAGTATTGCCTTTTGGCGGTTAGCGAAATTGTCACTCTCATGATTCTCGCCCGAAACATCAAACATGGAATTTACATTTGAATAAATATTTTTCCATATATACGCCTTCAATGTTTGATAGAACATAAAAAGTTTGCACATTTTAACCTTGGATTTCCATTTTTTATGTTTGTCACCCTCGGTTGCATAACTATTTTTAAAAAAGATTTCATTAATTAGTGCGTCTGCTTTAGCCAGATTTGAGGAGCGCGCATCATTATAAGTCGTAAAAGTATTTGCGATTTTGCTTACAATTGCAGCTTTCTCAGCAGACGTTAATCTGATTTTTGAGTTTTCAG
>CASELB010000187.1 GCA_949288685.1 uncultured bacterium | reverse complement strand
TTGTACATATCGTTGATTAATATATTATCCAAGAAAATTTTAATTACTTAATACCGCTGGCGATTTTTTCATTTCTTATCTGACTCTTAATCTGATTTGAAATAGTTGTTAAATTTTCTTCCAATTTTGCTAGATTATAATTAACATCGTATATTTTAGGATCCTCCCAGCTAAAAGGTCTAAAATTCTCTGAAAGCGCATCACAACATTTTCTGATAGCTGCTTTTTTTGCATTTACTTCTGAAGTTACAAAATTGCCCTTTTTATCCACGCACCATTTAAAATACTCGTTAACGTGTTTATCTAATGAGTTTTCAAGTTTATATCTCATATCAGGATATTTGTGTTTCTTTAAAATTTCAATGCCATTTTTCCAAGTATCCATTACTTTTTGTGGAGAATAATAATCCTTAACTTTGCTTATATTAACCCCGTGACCATGAGTCAAAGCATCGTCAATAAATTGTAAACTTGCCTCTTCATTATAGAACCCCTCGCTAACTGCATCAAAAAACTTTATCTTAGAACCTTTCGGATAATTTTTAGCAAGTTCGTGAGTATCTTGTATAAGTTGTTGCTGTGTTGCTCTTATTGTTTGTATCTTCTGCATTTCAGCCGTAGATAAAGATCTTCCTTCATTGCTGGCTGTACGGACAATATCATCTACAATTTTATCAGCAATATTATTTACTGTCTTAATATCTTTTCTGGCAATACGCGCACCTCCCTGCGCATAACTTGTAGGTGTCACGCCCAAATATTTTGACACAACTTGATTTTTACTAACTTTTAATGCTTCGGGAATTGTTTTAAAAGTTTTTAAGGTTGCTTGAGCTATATTCATATTCTCTGCGCCTTGAGCTCCGGTAACGCCAGCTTTATAAGCAGCTTTTAACGATGCTTTTGCCCCCAGAGCAGAACCTGCCAGTGCGAATGTACCGCTTCCGATACCTTCCCAGGCAGCTTTTGCTTCAGCATCAGTTTTGGCATTAGCAGCATCGTAAGCCCCCTTACCAATTAGAACCGCACCTGTACCTACGCCTAAAGCGACCATAATAGGAAGAGCCGCACCACCGGTTATAGCTGTTAGAAACATCCCGGCACCTACTGTAGCGGCAGTTTCAAGAGGGTTTTTAAGAGCAGCTTTTACGATACCTGCTATGCCCTTACCAAAACTTTCCATTTTCTCACCAAAAGAAAGTTTACCATCATCTTCCCCGTCAGTTGATACTTTATCAACATCAAACCACCAGCGTTCAAAAGCATTCATGTCAAGGGTTTTGCTTATTGTTTTATAGTCATATCCCTCTTTTGCTGCAGTATGAGCAAAGACCTGATATTCATCGCCTGACAGTTTTTTGTCATTGTTAATATCAGCTTGCTGTGCGATACTATTTAATCTGACATCATTAATTCCCCCAATAGTAATTCCCATAATTTTCTCTCCTTTCTAATATCCTTGTGTTGTTGATAAACTAGTTATTTTGATTAAATGATTGATTACTGATCTTAATTAAATTACAAATTATTCATAAAATGCTGTAATTCGACTTCGCTTTTTTGTAATTCCATCTCTGCAGCTTTTAGAGTAGCCAGAGTCTGTGCATATTCTTTTGTATACTCTTCTTTGTCATTTTTATGTTTTGTTAAATAATATACCCCCAGACCAACAAGTGAAGTTAAAAGCATACCGGCACCTCCGCCCCAAAAGCCCATAGAAAGAGCGCCACTAATACGATTATGCCTAAAGCCCAAAATAGACGCAATTCCTATTACTCCACCAATAGCCCCAAAGCCACCAAGTCCCCACTTTGCTACATATTTCTTTCTTTTTGCATTTGGGTTCTTTTCCATATACTCAAGTTGTTCTCGCAAATTGTCAACTTTTTCTTTAGCAGTTTTTACTTTCTCTTCCAATCGGGCTTTTTCAGCAGCCGTACTATTTACATCGAAGACCTTTTCATTTACTGAAGTTTGTTTTTGTACTTTTAAAAATTCATCATATTCTGTTTCTAATCCGGCAGCTTTAGCCTGTGCAGCAAATACACTCAATTCACAATCATCAAGCACTTTGTTGCTTTTTGTTTCTCCGCTGAATGATTCATCTACTTTTGCAGCCAATTCTCTCAATTTTGGATCTTGAATTTGTGTAATAGTAATTCCCATAATTTTTCTCTCCTTATAAATTCCCGTGTAATTCCTTGTACTCTTATAAAGTTTTTCAACGAAATTAAATTTACTGCGACTGATACAACTACGAATAATACATGACACTCTATAGTTGGATTTTAGCCCAGTTAAATTCATATTTACAAAACTTAATAATTTTAAAATAGCTTAATATTTCTCAACAAAACTGTTTATCAGTGCACTTAAAGCAACACACTACTAAAAATTTTAGGAATATAAACAAAAAGTTATTTTGCGGGCGCGAGTTTTTGCCACTCCTTGTATTTAAGCAACAATTTAGTAATCATAATGGCACAAAGTAAGACTGCCGCAGCACCGATTGAATACCAGTATCCCATTATATTCATATTGAATTTGAATGCCAGGAGCGTTCCAAGAGGTATTGATACGCACCAATAGCTTACAAAGTTTGCAAACATTACAATCCCTGTATCTTTAAGACCTTTAAAAATACCGGCAAGTGTAACCTGCAGTCCGTCAAAGATTTGAAACATTGCAAGAATATACACAATAGGAACCGTTACAGTTATCAGTTCTTTATCAGTTGTGAACAAGCCTATTAAAAAATGCGGAAAAGATACAACAGTAACAGCACTAATAAACATAAAAATTTCTGACATCATTATCCCGGATAAAGCAAAGCGCCTCACTCCCAAATAGTCCTTAGCCCCGTTTGAATATCCGACTTTAACAGCTAACCCGTTTGCAATCGCAAGCGGAACCATAAAAGAAATAGTCGTGAGCGTACATACTATGTTTTGCGCAGCCGCGTATACGCCTGACACTCGCCCCATAATAATTGTTACGAGATTAAACGCAACAAACTCAATAAGTATCGCAAAGGCAATCGGCGTACCGACTATCAACAAATTTTTGTAATACGCGTGATCACTATACATTGATATCGAAAGTTTATAAAGAGCATAAAAATATAAACCAAAGCCCATAATATATCTTGTTATTAAACTGGCAATAGCAAGACCTGCCACACCCATTTCAGGCAGCCCTAAGTAACCGAACACAAAAATTATATTCAAACCCAGGTTTAAAAATACTGCAATAACTGTTAATATATTTGGAAACAAAACTATTTCAAAAGATTGTAAAAAATCTTTTATAGAACTGTGTAACAGTACACCGAACGTCGAAAACGCCGTTATGATAGAATATGTTTTAATAAGTTCAGCAAGCGCTTTATCATACCCTAAATAATCAATAATCGGAACAACTGCAAAAATACATAAAGAAATAAATAAACTCATAATAAGTGCAAATTTAACAGTCGGATAGAAATACTTTTCCGGCGACTTTCCCTCGCCTCTCATATTAGAAACTATAGGAGCAACCGCAGATAGTATGCCAATGCCAATCATCATAATACAATTTAAAATAGCAGTAGCAATACTAACTGCAGCCAGAGTCTGTGTAGAATGGCGTCCTGCGACAATAACATCACCGACACCAATAAAAATAAACCCCAAATTGCCCATAATAATCGGGGCGGATATTTCAGCTATCTCTTTAATATAACGTGTAAATTTCATACAAAAAATTGTAAAATAAACACATATATTTGTCGATAAACTAAAAGACCGGTAATAATTACCGGTCTTTGAATTGAAATATTATTGTTCTAACGGGTCTTGAGCAACTTCATCTCTGCCGTTATACAAGTCTACAAGCCCTTGAAGTTCGGAATATTTTGTTTCGGCTACTCCGTTATTAAACGTTATCAATCCGTGTTCTTGTGCGTAGAGCAGAGCATCAGAACGTCCGCTTTTTTTAAGTTTTCTCAAACATTTTGCAATGTTTGCATCCGGTGTGCTCTTATCGTCGCCCCACAAACCGACTTTTTTATTAAACCAGTTTTCAGGGTTTAGAACTGTACGATTCCACCATTTGCCTGATTCTCTTGAATCCGCCGCTCTGTCATGTGCAACCGCAGCTGCTGAAGCCTCTCTTGACTGTGCTGCCGTATAAGCTGCAGATAATTCAGTATATTTTTGATATGCAGCTTCTTTTTTGGCAAATACTTCTTCTTTTATTTTTTCATCTTTTGCTTTTGCTATATTAAATGCATCAAGATTTTGTTTTGCTTCCTCGACAGCTTTTTGCGCTTCAGCTTTTTCTCTTTCCGCATTTTTAATTTCCGCTTGTTTATCCTGTATTTGTTGATTAATATTATTCAACTCAGCTTGCTGCTCAAGAGTTAATTCCGATTTGTTCTTTACACTCAACAGCGGGTTTGATTGCAGTGTTTTTAATTCACCTAATAAACCGCTTAGTTTTCTGTCAGCAGTCAAAACATTTTGTTCGGCTTTAGTTACAGCACCTTGCAATTCTGCAGCAGTCGTCTTTGTATCAGCCTCATATTCAGAAATTTTTGAACAAAGGTTTATATATTTTTCATACTCTGCATAGGCAGCATCCATTTGAGGTTTTATCTCTGCGGTTGTTTGTCCCTGAGTAGTAGTCTGTGTATGCGTTGTTCTGGTTGATTCGTTTGTATAAGGAGGAGTTGCAGTATTTGTTGTCATATTTCCAAATATGCCAAACATACCGCATTGAGCAGCTGCGTTCATACTGGAACTTGCAAACATAGCACCAAATTCCGGAGGTAATCCGCAATTATAACCGCCGCCGTATCCGCCGAAGCATCCGCTCATTAACATCATTAATGGATTCATAGCTTTATCCTCATTAATCTTACATCTTATATATATATAAAGTATATAATTTATATTGAATTTCATTTGTTAAAATAATTGTTACAAAACTTAATAATTAAATAATCTTTTTTTAATCTTTAGCAACAGAATACGCCAGTCGTTACCGGCGTTATAGATTTTTTACCAAACAATCTTAATCCAATAATTTTCTTGTAAAATATCTTCTGCCATGCTAGTATCAAATTATAACTATCATATAAATAAGATATATTAAGGAGCTGTCACAAATGCTGAATTTTTTATTCAAAAAGGAAACAAAAGTGGACAAATCCGCCCAATTAACAGAGTTTGTAAATAAGTTAAAAGAAATTTACTCCTACAACTCAATATCTGAAGAGCGGAAAAATTACTTAAATTCACTATTAGAAAACAACGGTTATCTTCCGTACCCTCATATCAGAGCACTGGAAGAAATCAGTGATGCGGAAGGCTTGTACTGTCTTGAATACAAATGGAGACAAAACGGTGTTTATAATGAAAATTCTGAATTTCATTTTGATAATCCGTCGGTACTTGCCAGAAACAATGTTCAAAACTCCGATTGGATAAAAAAAGAAGGGCACGATATTAAACTTATTAATCTTGCAGGTTTGGGTAACGGCAATGAAAAATCAGACACCGGCAAATTAGGAGACTGGATTAAGCAGCTTGCAATACTACCTACCGGAAATTTAGAAAACAATATTTTTTCTACAACCGTATACCTTATCCCGTTCCATCCGCGAGAATTCGGGTGTGCGTACCTACCAACATCATCTGCCGTGAGTAAAAACCTTGAAGATAAAAATATTACAGAAAAAACAGGATTTGATGAAAACGGACAGGTTAAACTATTTATTGAAATGGCTCAACTTGCCGGTCACCCTGTAATTTATGATATACTACCGCAAACAGGCAGGTATTCAAAAATCGTACTTGCAAATCCCGAGTGTGCAAGATGGTTTGATATTAATGCACTGATTTCAGAATTGGAAAAGAATGTTGATACTGTTTGTGACAGTTTAAAAGATAAATATAGTCAGGATGATATAAACATTGTAAAAGACTTGTACAAAAAATCACTGCGTTCAGGCGTTGGTGATTTAGCAGAAAATTATAAAGTTATTTTTAATGATATAGAAGATGCACTTGTTGAAAAGAAAAAATATCTTTCTAACGCAATGCTTGAAAAAGATATTCAGGTTAAACTTCACAAAAAGGCTCGCAGTATTATTACAAGTGTTATACACAATAACTCTAAAAAACTAAAAGAGTCCGACATAACAAACCAGGGTGAAGTAACACAAAAATTAATTGCATCAGGTATGTGGCCTGCGCCGGGAGGTGCTTGGTGTTCTGCCGGCGTTCCGGTTTTTAACAGAATGAGTGAGTGCGGCTCATATCCGACATTTAAGCATTATAACTACAAAGGTGAAGATGTTACACAATTTGCTAACCTTGACTGCCAAACACCTTACTACTTTGTAAATCTGGAAACAGGTGAATATAACAATAGCGTAATTGACTTCTTTATCAATTATATGAAAGATTTACAGGCAGAATTTAATTTTGACGGATACAGAGTTGACCATATAGACCATATTGTTGACGACGTTTCAGAAAAAGACGGAGTGCCTATAAGCTACAGAGCCCCGAGAAAAGTGTTAGGAAAACTAAATACAACACTTAAAAATAAAATTCCATATTTTGGAACCCTTGCGGAATACATGTTGTGGGATAACTACTTAAAAGAGTACCACGAGGATATGAATTTTGACCTCTTATGGGGAAGTGATATTGTAGCACAGAGTGACAAAACACCGGAAAGAATTGCTAACGATAACCTCGAACTCACTAATTACAATACTTCAAGTAATGAAAAGAACTGTCTGTCAATACTTAAAACGTATAACAATCAGGACGGCGAATTTTCGGCAATAGACCGTTATCCGGGGCAATTAGGAGAACAGGGTGCACTGTTTAAGTGGTTTAAATATAAGTTTCTGCCTGGAGGCAAGTTTGCACAACGTCCGGTTATGTACATTGACGGAGATGAGTCTTTTACAACAAAAGGTATAGAAAGTGTAATCGGTGCGGAAATTTCTATGCCAAGAGAAAAAGACTATGATTTTTATGCAAAATTTAATGCAATCGACCGCTTTGTTAAAGAATCTCCAATAATTTCAGGCGGCGAAGCACATATTATACGTCAGGATGAAGACGGCTTTGTAGTCTGGCAGATTTCAAAAGAAGGCTTAAAAACTTCTATTCTTGTTGCCGCTAACTATCATAACCCGTCTGAAAAATTCTGGGTATGGGAAGGTAATGAACAACACGTAGAAGTAAGAGAGGGACGCGAAGTCTTTGATAAAAATATTTCGCTCTCCTGTGATTATAAAATAACAGGGCAGTATATTTTTGACGGCGACAACTATATTGAAGAGCGTTTCCAAACACCGACTGACCAGTTAATGTTTAGTAAAATTATGCCGGCAGAATTTAAATTCTATTCGGTTGAACAAGTATAACAAAAATCCCCGTTTAAAAAACGGGGATTTTTTATTAATAAATAATTTAACCTAAAAATCTGGCAGAAACTACACGTTCAATACCAGCTAAGTCTTTTTCTATTTCAATATCACAGAACCCGTTTTGCGCGAGTATTTTCTTTATTTTTTGCGCCTGCCCCGCACCGCTTTCAAAAATTAAATAACCATTCTCTTTTAATATACCTTTTGCACCTTCAGCAATTTTTTTGTAGAATTCCAGCCCTTCACTATCTTTCGTAAATAAAGCAAGTTTGGGGTCAAATTCAACCTCTTTCTGCAAAGGTGTTCCTTCCGGAATATACGGCGGATTGGAAATAATCACATCAAAAGTTTCATTAGGATTAATTTTACTATACACATCCGATTTTCTAAAAACAGCTTTATTATTAAGATTTAATGTTGATGCGTTCTCCAATGCAATTCTTAACGCGTCAGATGAAATATCAACCCCCAGAACATAAGTATCAGAATTAAGAGCAATAGAGCAAGCAATACACCCGCTTCCTGTACCAATATCAAGGATCGTCTTAAATCCGTTTGCTTTAATAATCTGCAAAGCCTTTTGGACTAACAATTCAGTTTCATCACGCGGAATAAGGACGTACTCATTTACGCTGTATTTGTTGCCGTAAAAATATGCAAAGCCGAGTATTTGCTGAATCGGACGACCTGTTTGCGCCCTGCGTCTTGCAAACTCAGCAACCTCATCAAGTCTGGATAAATCAACCGGACGCTCCAAAATTATATCTATAGGGCTTAATTTGCATACATCTCTTATCATTAATTTAACTTCCGCTTCTGCCTCGTTAAGCTCTATCCCGGCATCAGTTAAAATTTTTATAATCTCCTGAATGTTCATCTAATATTCTCTCAATTTCATTTCTTAAATCTAAACGGCTTGCCGTTTCAATATCAATTTCATTTATATTATACCTCTTACATAATTTTTCGTAATAGTAAAGCTGTTTCTTTGTCGGCTTTTCTTTTGACATCTTTACGTCTTGTAAGAACTTTCTTTTTTTCTTTTCAAACTCTTTGTTGGCAGCAATTATCGGAGCCTGTGATTTCTTGTATTCGTAATACTTTTTACACTCTTTTATATAAAGTTTCGTATCATGGGCAAACTCATCCTTATCTAATATTTCAGTTAAAAACTCAAACTTGGAAACATTCAATTCCTGGTAATATCGTTCATCCTCAATAAATTTATCAAAAATCTCATCAACAGACAAATCCATATTCTGTTTTACAAGTGCACGCAGAAAATTACAGAGCCCCGTTTTCTGAACTCTGTTTAATTCTCTGTAAATTCTGTTTTTGATTTCATACATACTATACTAAATCTTTTGGCATCATTTTCTTTGCATGCCTAAACTCTAAAAATTTCTCAAGCATAGGGTTAGTCTGATGTCGTGATGTTCGAATCTTATTTTCAGACTCTATACGTTCTTTATTTTCAATTACTCGATACTCAAACTTTTTTAAATCTTTTTCCATTTTTTCACCTCGTGTATATATAAAGTATATAAATGTTAAAAAATTGCCTTTTTCGTT
>CASELB010000186.1 GCA_949288685.1 uncultured bacterium | reverse complement strand
TGTGCTGTGCTGTGCTGTGCCATTCTTTTTACTTTTTTCCTCTTTTTTCTATTGAGGTTATTTATATAACCCCATTCATATAGCACATTATAAACACGTTTAAAAGAAAATAATGCAATACATTATAAATAATGTTTAAATATGCATTGCAATAATACAAATTTAATACAAATTGTCTGCGGTTTCGGCTGCTTTATATGAGCTTCTTACGAGCGGTCCGATTTGAAAATTCTTAAATCCGGTATCGCGTGCAAGTTGCTTAAGCTCTTCAAACTCTTCAAGAGTATAATATTTTGCAACCTCAAGATGTTGTTTTGATGGCTGGATATACTGCCCGATTGTTAAAATATCGCAGTTTATTTGTCTTAAATCCTCAAGTGTTGATTTTATATCATCAAGACTTTCGCCCAGTCCCACCATTAAACCGGATTTTGTTTTTATATTACTGTGTTCTCTTATGTATTTAAGTACGTCAAGCGAAACATCATAATTCCCTTGCGGGCGTGCTGTTTTAAAAATTGTTCTGACAGTTTCAATATTGTGATTAAAAACGTCAGGAGCAGCATTAATAATAGTGTCCAGTGCTGATGTTTTCCCTTTAAAATCGGGTGTAAGGATTTCAATTTTTGTTTGAGGGGTGAGTTTTCTAATCTCGTAAATACATTGTGCAAAATGTTCTGCTCCTCCGTCAGGCAGATCGTCGCGTGTAACGGAAGTAATAACCGTCCACTTAAGCCCCAAATCTCTAACTGCTTCTGCAATATGTATTGGTTCATTTTTATCAAGCGGTTCAGGGCGTGCAGAAGAAATATTACAGTATTTGCAATTTCTGGTGCAAACGTTTCCCATAATCAGAAAAGTTGCGGTATTTTTCTGGTAACATTCGTTTTTGTTAGGGCAGCGTGCGTTTTCGCATACCGTGTTAAGACACTTATCTTTTAAAATATGTCTTACAATTTTAGTTTTTTCCGTATTTATAATCGGTCTTTTTAAATATTCGGGAAGTCGTGTCATAATCGCATTAATCCCTCAAAAATCCCTTCTGAATAAGTAGGGTGTGCAAAACAAACTTCTTTCAATTTTTCGACAGGAATATTATTTTGCATTGCTATAACAATTTGTTGTATAAGCGCGGAGGCTTCTTTTGAAATAATATGCGCTCCTCTTATCAGGTTATTTTCAACCAGAAGTTTAATAAATCCTTCGGTACAGTTATCACACTGTGCTTTGCCGAGTGCTGTTATTGGCAAAAGCACTTTTTTAAACTCTCCGTCCTGTTCACGTTTCCCGACCCAGGCAATTTCTGGGCTGCCGTATACAACCGAGGGTATGAGTTCTTTGTTATAAGGTATTCCGAGAATTAAGTTTTTTGCCTGACATGTTGCATAGTGTGCAAGCTGTATTTCTCCCGCGCAATCTCCTATCACTTTTACGTTTTGTCCGTAATTCCCGATATCGCAGCTAACCCGTCCTGCAGCAACAAAAAGTATGTCAGTATGCAGAACCTCACCATTTAACAGTGTTACGGTTTTCTCTGATTTGTCCGCAGAAGTTATGCTGCAATTTGTATAATATTTTATTCCGCTCTTTTTAAATATACGCTCAATTCTTTTTGACACCTCAACATCTGCAAGCGGTAACAGATTAGGTGCTGCTTCAACAATCGTAACATCAACATCAAAGGCGGCAAATATTCTTGCCCACTCAATACCTATAGCGCCGGAGCCAAGTATAACAATTTTATCAGGCAGTTTTTTTAAATTCAGAATATCATCTGATGATAAAATAAACTCTCCGTCAAACTCCAGTCCTTTAATTTCTTTTGGTTTGGCGCCCGTTGCAACAATTATTTCGTTACAATTAAAAATTTCTCCGTTTGCGATAATTTCTCCATTATCCGTAATGCTTGCTTCATAAGGGATTATATTTACTTTCATTGTTTTTAGCACAAGTTCCAGCGCTTTTCGCAAATTATTGCAAACATTCTCTTTCTCCTCTGCAATTTTATCAAAACTAAATCCGAGTTCAGGAGCGCGGTAAATATCTTTTTTTACTCCGGATTTAAATTCCGTATACAAATCAGCCCAGTGCAGAAAAGTTTTTGTAGGGATGCAACCGCGGTTGAGGCAGGTTCCGCCGATTTTATCTTTTTCAAATAAAACTACACTTTTACCGAGTTTTGCGGCATAAATCGCGGCAGAGTACCCTGCCGGTCCGCCTCCTATTATTCCGTAATCATAAACGGTCATTAATGTCTCCTCAATTTGCAATAGTTTATTTTATTTTAAAACAAAATATTTTATCTGCGTAGGTTTAGTGCTACCAAGTATGTTAAGATTTGTAACAAATTATTTTAACATTGAAATTGGGGTTTATAAATATACTTTATATATATGTAAGATATAAGACAAAGGTGTAACAAGATGGCTATTGCAAACTTAAACGAAACATTAATGGCTTACAAGCTCAGACGCAACAGATTGCAATTAGATATTACTGATTATCAATCGCAAAAACGTCTTGCTACAAACGAACAACTTGATTTTATGCAACTTACACAAGCTCAAAAAGCTGAACAAAAAAATAAATGGAAAGCAGAATTTGAAGCAGGCAAAGATACAATTTATGCTGATATTACAGCTTACACTGAAATTGATGAATATCAAGATGCAATTGATAAAATCGAAGCAGAATATGAAATTTATAACGCTGAATTAACTGCCTGGGAAACAGATTTAGACAATCAAATCACAACAGCAGATACAGAATTAACAGAAATCGAAGCGTATATTGAATCTTATGAAGAAATGCTTTCTAACAATATCAGCAATGACTTTAACTACGGATTGAACTAATAAATTAATACTAATACCTCTCTTAATAAACATTTTACCCCCTTTCGAGCTTTACGAAAGGGGTAAAATGTTTTATATACATTATTATTCAGCGGAGAAGATGTCTTTAATATCATCCATTGTTAAGGATTTAACAATGTTTCTGTCAATAGAAATTACGCTGTCAACAAGATTTCTTTTTCTGGTTTTAAGTTTTTGGATTTTTTCTTCAACGGTATTTTTTGTAATAAGTCTGTATACGAACACTTTTTTAGTCTGCCCGATACGATAAGCACGGTCTGTTGCCTGGTCTTCTACAGCAGGGTTCCACCACGGGTCATAGTGAATAACATAATCTGCGCCTGTAAGGTTCAGTCCGGTGCCGCCGGCTTTTAAGCTGACAAGGAATATAGGAATATTCGGATTATTATTAAAGTTTTCAACCGCGGCCTGTCTGTCTTTGGTTTTTCCTGTTAAATATTCGTAAGGTATTCCCTCGCGTTCAAGCCAGCCTTTTATAATATCAAGCATATCAACAAATTGGCTGAACAAAAGTACTCTGTGTTTTTCCGCAATAATTTGTTCAAGCATTCCTTTTAAGTATTCAAATTTGCCTGATTTGATAACACCTTTAACGTGTTCTTTGTCGTAAAGTCTCGGGTGGCAGCATATTTGACGAAGTCTTAAAAGCGCTGAGAATATTGACATACGACTCTTTTCAAGCCCGTTCATTTCAATACTCTTAAATAATTCTTCTTTTGTTGAATCAAGTACTTCCAGATAGAAATCTTTTTGTTCGTCAGTAAGTTCACAGTATGCCATATTTTCAACTTTATCCGGCAGGTCTTTTGCAACGTCGCGTTTCATACGTCTGAGGATAAACGGATAAATTTGCAGTTTTAAACGTTTTTCAACGGTCTTATCCTGACGTTCCATAATCGGGGTGACATATCTGTAGTTAAATTCTGACATTGAGAACAAGAAACCGGGCATCAAGAAATCAAATACAGACCATAGTTCTTCAAGTTTGTTTTCAATCGGTGTACCGGATAATGCCAGTTTGTGTTTTGCACTTAAAGTTTTAACTGCCTGTGCGGTTTGGGATGTAGCATTTTTAATATTTTGCGATTCATCCAGAATAATGTATCTGAAATTGTATTTCTTAAGTTTAGCAATATCGCGTCTTACAAGTGCGTAGCTTGTAATTACAATATCGTATTCCGGAATTTTCTTAAATAATGATGCTCTGTCTGTGCCGGAAAGTTTAAGGCATGAGAGTTCAGGTGTAAATTTTGCTATTTCTGATTCCCAGTTAAATACAACAGTTGTCGGGCATACAACCAGTGTCGGTTCTGCACCGTCGACTTCCTTTGCTTTTTGCAGCAAACTTAGAGCCTGTAAAGTTTTTCCAAGCCCCATATCATCTGCAAGAATACCGTTAAGCCCGTATTTGTACATAAACCAGAGCCAGTGGAAACCTTTTACCTGATATTCACGAAATTCTGCGTTTACACCCGCAGGCAATGCTTCTCCGCCGTCACCTGTTGAGAATGTGGAAATTTGCTCCCAGAATTTTGTAAAATTATCAGACAGTACAAGTTCAAATCCGAGGTTTTTAAGTTCCGATATAAGTCCTGCGCGGTAGGTTTTTACAATATACTTGTTTTCATTGTTTCTGTATGCGTCAAAAGAGTTAAATGAACGCATCATCTGATAAATATCCTGCGCCGGATACTCCACAAAACCAAGACTTCTTACACGGCTGTATTTCTCTCCATTCTGGATTGTTTCATAAATATCGTCAAAGCTGATTACTTCATCACCTGCCTGTCCGTAAAGCTGAATTTCAAAACTGTCATTTGATTCGTCACAAAAGTCAACTTTAGCACACATTTTAAACGGTTCTTTTAAGAGTTTAAAAAAGCTCATATCGTCTTTTTCAACAAATTTCCAATTGTCGCCTGCCTGCTGGATATAGTAGTTGTAAAAATCAATCGCATTTTCTTTTTCCATTGCAAGATTATTGGTTTGCATCGGAATAAATTTGCAGGCAAGGAGCATTTGATATGATTCGTGCTCGTGTTTGTAATTTCTTTTAACCCAGTACACAAGGTCTGAATCAGGTTTTTTGATTGTAATATATGCACCTTTATCGGTTTTTGAGTAAGGAACACGTACGCCGTCATATTCAAATTCCAGCGAGGCTTTTAGTGATTGGTCATAATCTATGCCAAGAGTAACGATATTAAGCGGCGGGCGTTCTTCCAGAAGGAGTTTTGAAATGTTATCTGAAATCTCGACTTCCATTATTTCTCTAAGGTGCGGGAGTTCTTCATAGACAAATTTGCCGCCGTCTGCGTCTTTCAAGTCTGTAAATGTTGATTTAATGATACTTTGCGGAAGTTCATTTATTGCAATATTAATAGGAAATATCAGGTTTTTATACCTTCCCCATTTTAATTGTCTTGAAAAATATTTTACTTCTTCAAACGGGTATATTTCATCTTTATCCGGACGTTTCCAGTATAACGCAAGCATTATTGCGCCGGTTTGGGAAGTATTTACCGACAGGGTTAAATTCCATACATTATCTACAAATTGTATACGTTCTTTTGTTTTTTCATCAAGGACTTCCTCAACATTTGACAGAAGTTCGAACATCGGTGCAAATTTGGTGATAGGAACATCATACCAGCCGGCTTTTTTGTCCTGTTTTGCAATTTTTAAAAGGGTTGAAAATATTTCAAATTCTGCTTTCTGTTCAGAGTTCAGTGTAAAATTCGGGTCATTTTTCTGCGTTTCAATAAGAAGTCTTAAAACCGATTCAATAGACCGCACAATTTTGTTAGTAGAACGATCGCGGATAAGTATTGAAAAGAAATTTTGTCTTCTTTTTGGGTTGAAGTGGAAAATATAATTTCCCTGCGGCGGTGTTTTATGTGCTGTGTCAATGTCAGACAGGTCAACTTCGACACCGCCTTTTTCCGCAAGCCATTTTTCATAAGCGTTTTCATTGATTGCCTTTATGGCAACAGCAACGGAGTGTTTGCACCATTCATCTTTAAGCGGGCAGTTGCAGCGGGCTTCAACTTTGTTCTTCTTAAAAATTAAATCTGTATTGTATGAATCCTGAAAATTACCTTTAACCTTACCCATATAAAAGTTTTTTTCCGGGTAAGATTGCAGAATCATATCCTTCTGGTAATATTCATAACCTCTGCGCCATGCGCCAGGTGTTGCATTTTCTTTCAGAAACTTAAAATTAAATGTAAACGCACCCATCTAATGAGCCTAATTCCTTTTCGGGTTAAAATCAACAATAAATAGACAATTAAGTAATCGTCATACAATGACACTCAATAAAAAATACCGATTAATAAAGCCGTATTCTTAGACTAAACCAGATACCCTTATTTCAAATCTGTCATAGAGGAGCTAACTCCTGCTAGTATTAAACCATAGTTTTAATTTTTGTGCAAGTGAAAATTTTTTACGATTTATATGGCGGTTTAAATGTTTTTTATGTCACTCTGGGGGTAAAGAATATGTCATCCTGAATTTATTTCAGGGTCTCGCCCGAGATTTGCTACAGGTGCTGAAACAAGTTCAGCATGACACAATAGTACTGTAGGATGCAATTTATTGCACCTTACATAATACTGTACTCTTAGCGGAGTGAACCATCAATGTTAGTGAAACAACTACAAAAGCGGGCACTGTTTGAGGTACGCAGTACCGAGTTTGCCC
>CASELB010000185.1 GCA_949288685.1 uncultured bacterium | reverse complement strand
TGTGCTGTGCTGTGCTGTGCTGTGTCATTTTTCACGTTTTCCTCTTTTTTCCTTCTGTTTTTCTCCTGTCATTCCGAACTTGTTTCGGAATTTCTCTCAAGACTTGCTTTAGGTCCTGAAACGAGTCCAGGACGACAGCCCATTGAGCGCTTCTCCTGTCATTCCGAACTTGTTTCGGAATCTCTGTCAGGTCTTGCTTTAGGTCCTGAAACGAGTCCAGGACGACATGTTCTTATTTACCCCTTCAGGGTGACATGTCTTTTACTGCCTTTTTCATTGCAACAGTTCGCTTTGCAGCGCCCTGTTAAATTTATTTTTAAATACGTTTATGCTGACGGAGGTTAATCCGTACTAATACAAGCTATTATAAATGTATTTTAAAGATAATGCAAGTATTATAAAAAATTAGATATAGAACAATTTGCTTTCCGGTAAGCCCAGGAAACTACCTTTGATTATTTGGAATGTTGAAAATGCAGGTTCAATTATTCTGCAAAAAGTGGTATAATTCACGTATGACAAAACAAGAAGACTTTGTAGCAACAGTATCCCATGAATTAAGAACGCCGTTAACAAGCATAAGAGGTTTTGCGCAAACTATGCTTGCCTCGTGGGATAAGATTAGCGATGAGGATAAGAAGAAATTTTTAAAGATTATAGAAGACCAATCAAACAGATTGATAGGACTTGTGGAGAATATTCTTTCAGTATCTTCCGCTGCAAATAATGATAAGCCTGTGTTAAAAAAAGCAAATATAAAACAGGTGCTGGAACCTGTTTTAAAGGTTATAGGTCAAAAATATCCGAAATATCTTTTAAAAACGCAATTTAATCCGAAACTTCCGGATGGTATGATAGATATAGAGAGATTTCAGCAAATAATGACAAATCTTATTGAAAATGCCTGTAAATATTCTCCGGAAGGTTCGAGCGTAATAGTAAGTGCTGATTTTGCTGATAAAGAAGGATATTTTGTAATAAAAGTTTCTGATGAAGGGGTTGGTATTTCGGAAGATGATAAAACACGTGTGTTTGAAAAATTTGCACGGATAGATAATCCTCTCACAAGGAGTGTTCAGGGGAACGGTTTGGGGTTGTATATTACTAAGAAACTTGTTGAATTAATGAATGGCAGTATTGATTTTTCAAAGAATGACGGTAAGGGAACAACTTTTGAAGTTAAATTGCCGTTTTATAATCCGGAGGAACAGATTTGTTCTGCAGTGTATTAATTATTGATAAAAGGAAAGAACTTCCGTTTAAATATAAAAAAAGTCTTGAATCATCGCTAATTACGGTTCATGTATCACGTGATGTCGCATCTGGGCTGGAGTATATTGACAAATATGAGCCGGATTTAGTGATTGTGTCTGACAGTCTTAACGGTGATATTCCGGAACTGTGTGAACGCCTTAGGGTTCTAACTTACAATATGCGCCCTGTGATTATTGTACTGTCCAAATCTTCGGATGTTAATGACAGAGTGGAACTCTTAAAACGCGGTGCGGATGATTTTATAAGTGAGCCGGTTAATATAGAAGAGTTTAAGATGCGTATAAAAGCGCATTTAAGACGTGATATTGAACTGTCTCTTGATACAAAAACACTTTTGCCTGATAAGAGGCATGTTCTTCGTTCGCTAAAAAGGATTATCGGGGATAAAACGGAGCGGGCATTACTGCTAATAAGTATTGAAAATTATTTTGTTTATAAGTCAATATACAGTGAACTTGCGGCAGATAAACTTATCCAGTCTTTTGTAACCATAATGAAATCAGCATTTATGGAAAATGATTATTTGGGAAGGATATCTGAAACGGAGTTTTTAATAATAACTTCGCCGGATGTTGCTGAAAAACTCGCCGGATTTTTAACTTTCGCATTTGACACGGTTGCTCCAAAGTTCTATTCAAAAGAAGATATGGAACGGGGGTTTTCGCTTATAAAAGGGGAAAAGTATGCCGAAAGACGTGTAGAACTTGTATATATTCTTGCCGGCGGGCTGGAAGTTGATTATGAAAAAGCTGAAACTCCTGAAGAGATAATTGAACATTTGCGAAGAATAAAATCAATGGCTAAACTTCCTACCGGCTCAAATTACGCAATAGAGCGGCTTCAATTAACCGGTGCAGGTTCTGTTGTTACAAAAGAGTTTAATAAAAAGATATTTATATTTGAAGAGGATGAGGCGTTGAAACTTTTGCTCAGGACATCTCTTGAGTTGCAAGGGTATGATATAGCGATGAGTCTTGAAAGAGAGGTTCCTGCCGTGGTGATATTTGATGCAGGTGATAAATTGGAGCATCTGGCAAGGATTGAAGAACTAAAGCAGGATAGGAATTTTGTAAATACGAGAGTAATAGTTACTTCATCAAAACACAACAAATCCGCTATTCTAAATACCAAGGCTGATTTATATCTGCCTAAGCCTTATGAAATAGCGGATTTAATAAACTGGGTAGACACCTTTATAAAAGAAGTCAATTACTAATCTTCAAGGAGAGAAGAAAGAGCTTCTGCATTTTCTTCTGCATTTTTCATGCTGCTCATTTTATTTTTTCTAAGATAAGAGCGTAATGCTTCCCTGATTAATTCACTTCTAGTTCTTTGTTCAGAATTTGCGATACTATCAACTCTGTTAAGAAATTCGTCTGACATAGATATAAGGACTCTTGCCATAATTCCCTCCTTCAACCATATCATTATAGCATATAAAAAGTATATTTCAATCTAATAAGAGTTTATTTTGTGTTAATTTTTGTAACAAGTCTTGTTAGCCCGAAACTACAGATACAGGTTCAAATCCTGTCCGCTAAGCTGGAAATAAGCACTA
>CASELB010000184.1 GCA_949288685.1 uncultured bacterium | reverse complement strand
TGCCGGTTTCTTTATCATAACGAGCTGTAAAATTCTTGTTATAAATATTTGTAATACTGTTAATTTTCACTGAGTTTTTGTCTTACAAGTTCTTCAATTTCCGCGAGCAAATCAGGATTATTGGTTAATACTTCTTTAGCTTTATCTCTGCCTTGTCCGAGTTTTTCTTCATTATAACTAAACCAAGCACCGGCTTTTTTTACAATATTAAGGTTAACAGCCACATCAAGAATGTTGCCTACTTTACAAATACCTTTGCCAAAAATAATATCAAATTCAGCAGTTCTAAATGGCGGTGCAACCTTATTTTTAAGTACCTTTACCCTTACATGGTTTCCGATATCTTCACCGTCACCTTTAAGCCCTTCAACACGTCTTATTTCCAAACGTACAGACGCATAATATTTCAATGCATTACCGCCGGTTGTTACTTCCGGATTGCCGTACATAACACCTATCTTTTGTCTTAACTGGTTAATAAATATAACTGTTGTATTGGTTTTACCGATAATACCCGTTAATTTTCTTAAAGCCTTGGACATCAGACGAGCCTGCAAACCCATTTGCTGCTCTTCCATAGAACCTTCAATTTCAGCCTTAGGAACCAGAGCCGCAACAGAATCGACAACTACAACATCTACAGCCCCGGAGCGTACCAGTTCTTCTGTTATATCAAGAGCCTGTTCACCAGTATCAGGCTGAGAAATAAGAAGTTCATCTAAATTTACACCGAGGTTTCTTGCATATTCAGGGTCAAGCGCGTGTTCAGCATCAACGAATGCTGCAATTCCGCCTTTCTTTTGACACTCTGCAACAATATGCTGTGCCAGAGTAGTTTTACCTGAAGATTCAGGTCCATAGATTTCTATAATTCTTCCGCGCGGAACACCGCCAATACCCAGCGCAATATCAAGCGCAAGCGAACCTGTCGGAATAGCCTCTACATTGATTGCCGGTTTATCACCGAGTTTCATTATAGAGCCTTTGCCAAAATCTTTTTCTATCTTTTCTATAGCGAGTTTTAACGCTTTACTTCTCTCTTCATTGTTTGTTGATTTTACTGTTGTTTCTTCTGCCATTTCTTATCTTCCCCAAATTCCCATGCCTGATAGCACATTCCTAAATATACTTATATTAAATTAAAATAATATATTATTGTTATTATCTTCTTTTTTAATGAACAAGCCGCACATAACAGGCTTAAAGCTGTTTACCGCCATTTTAAGATTAAAGTTTTCTTTATTAAGTTCATTAATTTTATTCTTCAAACTTTCATTTTCGGTTTTGCAGCGTACAAATTCAATAATTAAATCATCAATACCTTCAAGTTTATCATCAAGTACTTTTTCAACAGAAGATGTAAGACTGTTTTCAAGCGTTTTTAGAGTGGATAAAAGGTTATTGACAACAGCTTGAGAGTTTCCGTTAGCGGCAGTAACGGCATTTGTCACTGCAGCTTTGCTTTCTTTTGCCCTTTTTAATCTTTTAACTTCGTCGAGAGAGAAGTATAATTGACCTTCACGATTTTTCTTCGGCAAAACAGAAGTTTGCTTACACAAATCTACAATCTCTCTGTTGTCTGCATTCAAAATTCTTCTTACTTCTTCCGGTAATAAAATTTTATCTTCTTTAATATTCATCCCAATACTACCTCTAAAATACTACAGACATCATTGTAGCCGAGAAGAAAAATGATTTCCAGTTTTTGTAACAAAGAGTTAAGCAAAATTTTAAAAAATTACTCGGCAGGGTAATAAAAAAACTAAAAAAAACCGGCATCAAATAATTGCAGCCGGAGAATTCACACTAAAATATGGTAATTATTTTATTCTTTTATGTTTTTAATGTTTAAATTTTTTTTCTTATATTTTAAATATCTTATACACTGTTTAACCCTGTCATATCCAAGCATTATACCCAGCATAAAATCCTGCTCGGGAGTTAATTCATTCAACTTTGGATTAAAAGTCTTTACAACATCCACGCAGGATTTTTCGCCAAAATAAACATTAATCTTATTTTTATCAACATCGTGTATAACATAATCTATATTCTCACTGCGAAGCCTTTGTTCAATAGGCTCGCGATAAGAAGATTTTTCTGTCGTCAAAATAAGATTTCTTATCCCTTTTTTAAACTCATAAATATGGTGATGAAAAACCCTTAAATCTGCATATTCTTTCTTCATCCCCGGAGTAATCTTCGGAATCCGGCTGTTAAAAGCCGGATTTTGCCCGTCGATTTTTGGTTTGTTCGTATAGTTAAATTGAGTAATAAGATTAACCTTCATCCCTTCACTACTCCGGTGATTACACCATTCTAAATATGTTAGTTATGCCTAACAATATATTACACATTACCGACCGTTTTGTCAAGAGAATAATTTTAATTTATACAAGCCCTTCTTTTAATGCCTTAACTGCCGCCTGTGTCCTGTCATCCACAACAAGTTTCTGAATAATATTACAGACATGCGCCTTTGCTGTATGTTCACTTATTGTTAAAGTTTTTGCAATCTGACTGTTGGACTGTCCGTCCACAACAAGTTTTAAAACCTCGTACTCACGCTGGGTAAGATTTGAATGCCTTTCTTTAAACACAGCCCGCGATAATTGCCTTGACGGAATAATCCCGCAGTTTTTCTCGCGGATAAACGGAACAACATGCGGGTCAAGCCACATAGCACCCTGCTTTACCGTTTTTATTATCATCATCAATACTTCTGTTACAATATCTTTTAGCACATACGCACTGGCACCCGCCGTAAGTGAGTCTGTAACTTCTTGTTCCGAAATATGAGACGTAAGCATTATTACTTTTATATTGTTATTATATTCAAGAATTTTCTTTGTAGCTTCAATGCCGCTCATGTCGGGAAGCCCTATATCCATAAGTATGATTTCAGGTTTTATAAGTTTTGCCTTTTCAATTGCCTCCTTTCCGTCTCTTGCCTCCGCAATTATTTGCATTTCCGGATAATCTTCAAACAGGGATTTGATTCCTATTCTCATTAGTTTCTGGTCTTCAACGGAAAGTATATTTATTGTCTGAGTTTGCTGCATAATCACCTCCATAAAAAGGGAAATACCCATTTTATAGTAGTCCGCTGAATTTTTGTGTATAACCCGACTCCTGCCGTTTATATTGTTAATATTCTCGTTTTTTGAGTATGAATTAAAACTCTTTGCCTGACTTGAATTTAAATTCTAATATATCTTGCATAGAAATCCGGAAGAATTTTTTTTAATTCGACAAGGCGGAAATTTTTTGTGTCCGAAATCAAATCCCTATTCTCTCCGTCAAAACAACTTAAGCCCGTATTATCGTTAAGAATTTTAGGAGCGACAAATTGTATTATTTCATCCGCAAGATTATATTTAATTATTTCGCCGTTAAATCTTGACCCTGCCTCGACAAAAATACTCATTATTCCGTACTCATAAAGTCTGTCAAAAACTTCTGTCAAATTTATACCGTCACAATTTTCATTTGCGTTAATAATTTTTATACCTGAGGGAATAGGAACAGAGTATTTTTTATTAATACCGTTAACCAGTATTATATTTCCGTTATCAAATATTTTCTCTGTAAGGTTTAACCTGCAATTTCTGTCAATAATAACTTTTTGCCTGTGTACCATTCCAGGATTATCGGCAATAATCGTTGAAGCCGTCGTCAATATTGCATCGTATTCCTGTCTTAATTCTCTTGCCAGTTTTCGTGCTTTATCAGATGTAATCCATTTTGAATTACCTGTTTGCGCTGCAATTTTTCCGTCAATTGTTGAAGCGGTTTTTACTACAATATACGGAGCTTTTTGTAAAATATTCTTAAAAAATACCCTGTTAAGAAATTGCCCTTCATCCTCCAGAACAGCAGTTATAACTTCAATACCGTTTTGTTTAAGTTTTTCAAGCCCGCCTGCAGCTTTAGGATTGGGGTCGCGATTAGAAATAACAACGCGCTTAATTCCGTATTTGATAATAAGTTCGGTACACGGCGGCGTTTTTCCGTAATGGTTACAAGGCTCGAGATTAACCACAAGAGTACCGCCGCAAGTATCTTCAGGAGTAAGTTTAAGCAGTGCATCACGCTCCGCGTGATTTTCACCGTATTTATGATGATACCCGCACGATATTTCTTCACCCGCAGAATTTAAAACAACACACCCGACAAGCGGATTAGGGGAAGTTTTGCCCGCCGCTTTTCCTGCAAGCCTGAAACATTTACGCATTTCCTTTTCGTACATAATGTGATTTTAATTTATTGGCTGATACAATGTCAATGATGTACAAACCCTAAGTTACTCAACCTCTTCATCAACACCGGCAAGTGTTGTATTTTCAACATCACCGTCATACAGTTCCGTATTTCGGTCTTTGTTCAAAATAAATTCCAATTCCGCTAAAAAATCAGAGTAATCATTCTCTGAGCTTACACTTACATTTTTACCAAACGGTTTTGTCATATAATAGTTTGCGGGGCGAAAAGTAATCGTACCAAACGGGGAATGAACCGTATTTTGCATTCTGCACTCCTTTTTATATGCAGAATAAAAAACATAAATAATAAAAATTGCCTTTATATTACAAAATATTTACAATTTAAATTAATGTTTCCGGCAAGAACACGGCAATTTAGCGGCAAAAGAATTTTGTTACCCCTCTTTTACTTTGTCCTCCGGCGCAAACGGATTTCCGGCAGCTCCAGTATCAGGAGCACTGAACGGATTATTTGTTTCACCGCCTTCATCTGTTCCTGCTGCACCGACAAAAGGATTGGCTGTATTGTTTCCGCCGGATTGTACACCTGCGGCTTTTGTACCGGCACCGTCCGTTAAGCCGTCACCGCTTTCACCGCCGGCACTGTCAGCACCTTTTGAAGATGTCGGGGTAGCATAAGTCGGGGTAAGGGTGAACAGGTTTTCTTCGCTTGTTACATCAACGGTTTCTTCCCAGAATTCTGTTGAAACTTCCTGAAATTCAGTAGTTTCCGTTGATAAATCCTGAGTATTCTGCCTTATATCTATTGTATCTTCAGCAGTTCCCCTGTAATCCGTAAATTGTTTTACCGACTCGATTCCGAAAAACGCCGCAGCAGAACCGCTTAACGCTGCAGCTGCATAATACATAGCAGCCGCGGCAAGACCAAATACAGATGCCGACAGTGTCGTTGCTCTTGCAATACATTTAATACAGGTATATGTTGCCGATACTGCAGAGAGAGCAAGAACAGAGCCTTGAATAATAGAAGCCGCTTTTGTGGATTCGTCAATATCTGAAACATAATCGGTAAACCGGTTTGTATTATCAATATTTGCAGTAATATCTTCATATCCGTCGCCGACTGCAACAATATCTTCATTAAGCCCTTGCGTTTCATCGTTTGCAGCACTTTGTGTTGCCGTCATTTGAACACCAAGCGCTTTCATAAGCGCTATTTCTCTCTCTGTAGCCGTACCGTTCTGGTATTTTGTATAATAGTAATTGTATAATCCCTCAATATCGGCAATATCACTTTGTCCTGCTTCATTTACAGCAAGCGCTTCCTCTTGCAAAAGTTCCATTTCTTCCTGCATCTCTTCCATTGTTAAAACCTGATCCGCAAGAATTGCCTGCTCCGTATACAATTCATCCTGTGCTGTTTCACAGGCTGCGGCAGCATCTTTGTTAGGAGTGTTTGCTTTATACCACAACATAGTTGCAAACTGTATTGCGGCAGTAACCAGAAGCATACCGGCATCTTTAGTCGCCGCCTTTTTAGCAGCCTCAGCCGCCTGACCGGCAGCAGCATTAGCAAGCCCTTCCGTTGCAGTACCTGCAGCAGAAGACGCTATACCGGCAGATGCAACTGCCTGACCGCCAAGAGATGTAAGATTTGACATTCCGGTGGCAATACCTGTTACAGCCGCAGAAGCACCGACAGCTACACTGGTACCTACTGTTGCCTGTCCGGCCTGCGTACCCTTAAACCCTGCATCATCCGCATCATAATCCAATCTGTCTTCAGGAGAATCATAAGCCGTATATCCGTTTTCATCAACATCATTTTCCCAGTTATCCAGATACGAACGGAATTTTGTACAAATTGACTGATATTCCGCTTCGGAAATCCCTTTTGTATTTCCGTTGTTATAATCGTACCAGTATTTTTGTGCTTCTGTTGGACTTAAACCGTTAACGTTGATTCCCATAATCATTTCTCCTGTGATTATCATGTTTAACGGCAACTTTTTGAAAAACTTTAATTTTTTTAGGAACAATTTTAAAATTAAAATACAGAAATCTTTTATCTGCAAGGCTTACAGGCGCAAAATCAACCTTTACATTTCTTAACAATCGTTATTTACTGTAACAAAACTGTATTTTCGTGTTGTATTATCGGCAATTTTCCTGCCAACATAATGCCCTGCCGAATATGCAGTTATAGAGCCTAATATAAACCCGAGTCCTTTTATAATATTACCGACCGTACCGCCTTTTATTTTATTAAGATATTTTGTATTTGCACAGAAATTATTTAAGTTATTTATTGATTTTTTCATTAGCTTACATTCCGCAAGCAGGCTGCCTTCTTTAAATTGTCTTTTCATCAATGCCTCAACAGCAAACATAGAACTCATAGCAGCAGTTTCTTCAATAAGAGCTGACGGTCTGTCGTCAGATGCGGCAATTCTTGCGACACTGGCAACACACAGGAGCGGGTTTACGGCTTTAGAAACATATTTAGCAGCATTTGTTGCCGTTTGTGCAACACTGCTGTTTTTCTTTACTTCAGCAAAAATAGACGCACCGGCATTTGCTGTCTGAATAGTACCGACAACACCCCTTACGCCGGCATCACTTGCGTTTCCCATTGCTTTAGCATCATTTCTGACACCGAAACCTAAAGATTTTGCAATATCATATACATAAGATGACATTAACTACACTTCCTTTTTAACCTACATATATATAAAGAATTTTTGTAATAAAAAATTGCATTATTTTATATAATCGTAACAAAAATTAATATAACTTTTTTTAATCTTTATATTGCTGCAATAAAGGCATAGTAGTATATTTCAAATATATTGAAGTAATAATTAATA
>CASELB010000183.1 GCA_949288685.1 uncultured bacterium | reverse complement strand
CCGATTAAACCGTAAATAGTCAAACTAATTTTTACTTAACATTTGTTTTATACCGTCAATAGAGCTTAAAATACCTGTTGCCTCGTACGGCATATAAACGACTTTATTATCCTTGCCGGAAGTAATTGATTCCAGCGATTCAAGATATTTCATCGCAATAAGATATTTATCCGGCTGACCGTTACCTTGAAGTGCATCAATAATTTTTCTGATTGCTTCTTTTTCACCTTCCGCCTCTAATATACGAGCCTGGGCAACACCGTCAGCACGAAGGATTGCAGCCTGCTTTTCACCTTCTGCCATGTTAATTGCTGCTTCCTTTTCACCTTCTGCTTTCAAGATTGCCGCAGTCTTAAGACCTTCTGCCTCAAGGATGGTAGCACGTCTGTCACGTTCTGCCTTCATTTGTTTTTCCATTGATGCCTGAATATCTTTAGGCGGTATAATATCCTGCAATTCAACCCTGTTAACCTTTACACCCCATTTGTTAGTCGCATCATCAAGCACCATACGGAGTTCTTTGTTAATGTGGTCTCTTGAAACAAGTGATTCGTCCAAATCCATTTTACCTACAAGGTTTCTTAAACTTGTTTGTGTAAGTTTTTCTATCGCATCAGACAGATTGGTAATTTCATAAACCGCTGACTTTGGTTCAACAATCTGAAAATAAATTAACGCATTAATACTGATTGTAACATTATCTTTTGTAATAACATTCTGGCGCGGAAAATCATAGACGGTTTCTCTTAAATCAATTCTGTCAATTTCTTTCACGTAAGAATACGTAGAGCCGTCTAAAGATTTGTGTGTAATTTTCCAGGTAATACCTCTGGTATTTTCAATAAACGGAATAATATAATTAAGCCCCGGATAGAGCATCCTGTCAAATTTCCCAAGACGTTCAACAATAACAGCCTCTGCCTGCTTTACAATATATATACCTTTCATAAGGTATACAACAAGTAAAATAACCAGAGCTAAACTAAAAATTAAGCCCATTAAAGACTCTCCTTTCTCCTAAACTTTTTCTACATACATAATAAGACTGTCATTTCTGACAATACGGGCTTCACCGCCTGCCGGAATAACATCATCATGGATATTACGAGCCTCCCAGCGCTCGCCGTAAATTGTAACTACACCGGATTTTGATGTAATATCAGTTTCTGCATGTGCGGTCTTGCCGATATATTTACCTTCAATACCTGTTTTATTTTCTTTGGATTCCTTTTTCATCAACACAGGTCTTAAAAAAACAAGTATTATTGACGATAAGACTACAAAGACAACAATCAAACCGGGTATATTTTGATACCATATAGAAATGACCGCGGTCATAAAAGCACCAATTGCAAGATTAAGAAAGAACAGCGTCGGTGTCAGAATTTCCAACACACAGAGCGCAATTCCAATAATCCCTATAATTTGCCATAAATCCATAAAAATCACCTATTCAGCGCCGATAAGTTCGTTTATTTCATTCACCATATCATCAGCATTAAATCCGTGCACACGTGCACCTGCATCAAGGTTTTCAAATCTTGCCGCAGCGCAGCCGATACAACCTAAACCGTATTTTTGGAATATTTCTATACTTTGCGGATACTCATTTACAATATCCAGAATATTCATTTCTTTTGTAATTTTCTTTGACATAATGCCTCCTCTTTTGACTAATCAACAAAAATTATTAATAAGTACATTGTAACATATTATAGAGGATTTGTGTATGAACATTTTAAGTAAAATTTTTAACACCGAAGAGAAGTTCGTCGGACTGTGCAGCCTGAAACGTAAAAACCGTAAAACATATTGTGAGAGAAAACCTTACTATACCAACTATTTTCAAACAACAAACACAACAAGAAATGTATACCTTGCAATTTAATCTAAAATCTGAACCAAGTTCAGGGTGACAGGGGTAAATGGTATTAAAGTACCTGTCATCCTGAAAGCGTAGAAAATCGGTTTATCATTTTGTACGATTTTCACGCTGTTCAGGACCTTACACAAGTACAAGTGTAACGCCATGCGGGGAATTCAGGGTGACAGTCCATCGGGCATTCTTCATGTCATTCCGAACTCGTTTCGGAATCTCTTACAAGCCTTGTAGTAGCACATGAAATAAATATTTACCCACTCAAGGTGCCTTATATTTACCCCTTACCCCTGCCGTGCAGCAGACCACTGAATGTTCTTTATCAAGCAGGTTTCGTCATATTTATACTTAAACTCTTCCGGTATAGACGCCAAAATCCGTTTATACTCAGACTGTTTTACATTAGATTTTTCCAGCCTGAGCGCATAATCCGGGTGGCAAAACAACCTTCCCGACTGATATAAAGCGTAAGAAACACCCCACGGAGATTGTTTATATATTAAAGAAAGTTCTCTGTTTGCCATATCTTTAAGAGGTTTATTATTATATTTCTTAAGCCATTCCGATATTTTAACAGTATCAAGATTTCCTGCCCCCCTGCCCATGCCGGCTACACAGCAATCAAGAATTAATCCGCGCATCAACTTCAACCCTGTAAGTACTTTTGCATTCTCTAACGAAAGATTTAAATTATTATGTGAATGGAAATCTAGCCTGATATTTGGGTTTAACCTTGAATCAACATATTTTGCCAGTTTTACAGCCTCCGCCTTACGTAATCCGCCTGCCGTATCTGTTATACAAAAAGCGTAAGGATTGATTTTATTCACACGATTAATCAAATAATCCAGCTCACCAACCGAATAAATATTAGTAAACATAGGGTTTACAAATACATTTACACCTTTAGTAACCAGTTTTTCCGCATCCGCTAAAGCTCTTTCCATCAAATTTTTACGAAACGCTATTCTTATATAAACATTATGAGGGATATTTGTATCTAAAATTTCATCCACATTATATTCACCCGCATTCAACATTAATGTAAATTTAGCACCTGAAAAATTTTGTATATAATTAAAAACAGGATTTTCCCCACAAAAAATACCGTCAAACAAACTGGTACCGGATAGCCCCTGCGGTTTTAAAAATCCGCACTCTATAAAATCAATTCCTGATATTAACAGCGCCCCGATTATTTTTTCAATACCATCGCCGCCAAATTCCCAGTTATTTACATATCCGCCGTCACGCAGCGTACAATCAAGCAGTTGTACTTCCATACAAAAATAATATAACAAAATGTTTATTCAATCTACGGGTAATAGCATGACTTAAGATGTATGGTATAATTATCCATATCAGGGGGAGCGCAATGAAAATTTTGGGATACATTTTAAAAAGAATACTACAAACTATCCCTCTGCTCATATTTGTATCAATCATAAGTTTTTTTATAATCCGGCTTAGCCCTGTTGACCCGCTTGGAGAGTTAAGGTTAAATCCTTCTATTTCACAGGAAACTCTGGAAAAAGAGCAAAAAAGACTGGGGCTGGACAAGCCTGTCTATATACAGTATTTTCTCTGGGCAAAGTCGTTCTTAAAAGGAGATTTGGGCTACACAGCAGCAGGAGAAAAAGTTTCCGCAAAACTTGCTGAAAGAATCCCTAACACACTTCTTTTAACTCTTGTTGTAATCTTTACAACCTGGATTGCAGGTATTCCTTTAGGACTTCTGGGAGCCATTAAGCAAAAATCTTATATCGACCGTTTCTTAACACTATTCACGAGTATGGGTATGGCAATTCCGTCATTCTTCTTTGCTATACTACTTTTGTTGTTTGCTGTTAAAACCGGATGGTTTCCTGTCGGCGGTTTGACGTCATACAATTTTTCAGAATTAAGTTTTTGGGGAAAGTTCATTGACATTACAAAACATCTTTTCCTGCCGGCACTTGTATTATTTACTATTTCATTATCAGGTTTGCAGCGTCAAATGCGTGCAAATACGCTGGAAGTGCTTGACAGTGATTATATTAAGTATGCCCGCGCAAAAGGTTTGAGTGAAAACAAAATTATTTTTAAACACGCACTAAGAAATGCGATTAACCCAATGATTACTTTGTTAGGTTTTGAATTTGCAGGACTTTTAAGCGGTGCCGCGCTCACTGAATACGTTTTTCAATACCCAGGACTTGGACGACTGATACTTGAAGCCGTTATGAAATCAGATATAAACCTTGTTATGGCGTCTCTTATGATTGGTGCGTTTATGCTTGTTCTCGGAAACCTGATTGCTGATATTCTTTTAATTATTACCGACCCGAGGATACGAGCGTGATAAAAGAAATTTGGAAAGATAAATTTGCAAGAATAGCGCTAATTGTACTGCTTTGTCTGTACGGGCTTATTTTTCTCGCCAATTTTATAGCACCTTATTCAAAAGATTACTCAAACAGAGCAATGGCATACGTACCGCCGTCAAAAATGTATATCATAAACGAACATGGCAAACTCTCTTTCCCGTACACTTACAACTATATACGTACGTATGATGAAAACTTAATGCAAACAATCTACAAAGAAGACAGGAGTAAAAAATATTTTATAAAACCGTTTGCTAAAGGTGCAGAATATAAAATACTCGGATTAATCCCTTGTTCTCTCCATTTATTTGAACCGGAGACAGGCGGAAACCTTTATCTGCTTGGCACGGATATAAACGGGCGGGATGTATTTTCAAGATTATTTTTTGGCGGGCAAATATCCATGACAGTAGGTTTTCTTGCACTGTTAATTCTGTTTCCTATCGGACTTTTATATGGCGGTATATCCGGATATTTCGGCGGAAAGGTCGATATGATTATGATGAGATTTGCAGAAGCAATTATGGCAATCCCGTCTTTTTATCTGCTTATAATCCTTGCAGCCATTTTGCCTACAGGAATGACAAGCGCCATGCGATTCGGATTAATTGTTGTAATTTTAGCACTTATCGGCTGGGCAGGATTTGCAAGAGTAGTAAGGGGAATGGTTTTATCAATCAAGAATGAAGATTTTGTTCTTGCTGCCAAAACCATAGGCGCAGGTCCGTTAAGAATTATTGTAAAACACATCCTCCCGCAGACAACAAGCTACGTAATTATAGCTATGACACTGGCTGTTCCTTCATATATACTTTCCGAATCCGGCTTAAGTTTCTTAGGACTCGGCATTCAACAGCCTGACGCAAGCTGGGGAAATATGCTGAAAGAAGCCCAGGAATTTACTAATCTGCTTTACCGTCCCTGGCTGCTTGTTCCCGGCGGATTAATTTTTATTGCGGTCTTATCATTTAACATTTTAGGTGATACAATAAGAGATATATTAGACCCGAAGGGAAGAAAGAGAGAAAATTTAAGATAAGGGAATTAATTTATGCTGTTTGGACACGGAATAGTTGAAAATGTTTTTGATTATAACATAATTTTAAGGGTATTTGCCGCCATTTGCTACGGCTTTATCCTCGGACTTGAGAGAGAACTTACAAACAAATACGCAGGTTTAAGAACCCATATTCTTGTATGTCTTGGTGCATGTATTTTCACAATAATTTCTATTTACGGTTTTCCTACCGTGATGACAGATGATTACGCAAACGGTATAAGAGATACCGGTCGTGTGGCAGCACAGGTTGTCTCCGGTATCGGTTTTATCGGTGCAGGTGCCGTATTAAGAAACGGTCCTATGATTTTCGGATTAACTACCGCAGCCACTCTCTGGATTGCCGCGGCTATCGGTATGGCATGCGGAGCCGGAATGCTAACTTTAGGTCTTGCAACAACAGTATTTGCAGTCGCTGTTCTTACATTAATCAGAATTTTCGAAAAAGAATTCCTACCCTCAGGAAACAGAACCATGAGAAGATACAATATAACTCTTTACTGTAACAGCGAAGATGAAACACCCATTAAAGAATTTCTTGATAAAAAATTTGAAGTAATAAACTTTGCAGTTAAGCATACAAATTTTCAGGATAACAAAATTAAGCTGACTGCAACTCTTGAAATACAGAGAAAAGACAGACTTACGTCTCTCTATGACGATTTAAAACGATTCTGCCACATTGAATCTGCATCTATTCTGGAGGTCAATGATTAATCTGAAAAAATTTGATATTTTTAAAATAAAATATTTTACAACTTTTTTTACAGCCTTTTGTCTGGCTGTTGTTGTCGTTACCGGGATTATTATAAATGCACGCCTATCTATAGAGGACCAATTATATATTACAAAAGAGCATAAAAGCGAATTTTACAAAAAATTCACGGCTAGTATTCTTTCCCAGCAAGAATTTCTGGAAAAGATGTATTCCGATGATTACAAATTTAATATTTACCTTGCAGGATTGTATCAAACAATTGAAAACTTTGAAAAAGCTGAATTTTATTACAAAAGAGCTATTCAACTCGCGCCTGATGCAACTTATGAACATTATTTAAAACTAATTATTTTATATCTTGAATATCATAAACCTAAGCAGGCAGAAGAAATTGAAGAATCAATTAAAAACAGAAATTCCCAAAGACTGATAAGATTTAAGTGCAGCGCCAATTTGCTGCTGGCTGATTATTATTACAGGCATAACGAACCGCTGCTTGCCAACAAAAAGTACAACATAGCTGAATACTTTTTTAATAAACTTAAAATCAGAAAAGTAAAAATACGCGAGTATATAACAAACGGTATACTTGCCTCCAATGTAAAAATTGCTGACAATTATGTTGAACAAAACAATTATTATGAGGCATACAGGTATTTAAAGCGCGCAGAAAAGGCGGCGCCAGGAGATTTGACTGTTAAATATAAAATAGCCCTCGTTTTATCATATATACAACCGGTAAAAGCTATTGAATACTTTGAATTTATCAAAGCAAAAGAACCCCAGCTTGTAAGTTTTTATCTTTACTATGAAACACTTATGAGAGCCGCCGATATTTGCCGCACCCGTGGAGATTTACCGTCATCAAAATTGTATACATATAAAGCAGGTTCCATTAAAAATTTTTACCAGAATAATATAATTAACAACGATAATATAGAATTTGACTTTTTACAGTCAAAAATTCAAACTGCAAAGAAAAATGATAAATTTATTTTGAGATTTCGCGTAAAAAATATTTCCTCCTTTAATATTTCCAACATGAAAATGGATATTTTAATTTACAGGAAAGGTCATTTAAGCGCAAGTTATACAAAGACCTTCTTTGACAAAACACCTCTAAAACAAAATGAAACTTCACCAATTATTACTGTTATTCACACCGGCAGCAAGCACTATAAAAAAATTGCATACCCGGATATTTCTTTTGAAATCTATGTTTACAAAAATGAAAAATACAAAACTCTGGTTTACAAAGGAGATTTTGGAGAAAGTATAGTAACAGAGTTTTAAAATTATTTGTAAAAGGTTGAAATTAATAATTCAGCGGATATAATAAAGGTACTCACACTATCCTCAGTTGATTTGCGGAGTCATTAACCGCAAAAAGACACTAATATAAATAGAAAGGATAAAAAAATGGCAAATATTAAGTCAGCTAAGAAAAGAATACTTACAGCAGAAAAAAACAGAATCAGAAACGTTGCTTTCAAATCTTCTATCAAAACAGCTATTAAAAAAGCATTAGAATTAGCAGCAGGCGAAGATAAAGCAGCTTTAAATTCTGCATTGTCAAATGTTTACAAACTCTGTGACAAAGCTGTTTCTAAAGGTATTCTTCATAAAAATACAGCTGCTCGCAAAAAATCAAGATTAACACTTGCTGTTAATAAACTTGCTAAGTAGTTGTTATAATTAAATTAAAAACACCGGAGTTTAAAATTTTAAACTCCGGTGTTTTTTTGCGGGCTAGTCTGTACAGGCTAGCCCTGATGTTCAAATCCATACTTTTAGCTAATTGAACTTCTTAACAAAAGTGTAATATGTATATATGAAATTGGCTCAATTTTTTAAAATACTATCATACAAAATTAACAAGTATGATAACAAATATAAAACAAATCCTTTTACCCGTCCGCAATCAATAACACTGGTCTGGGTAGAAGATAATAAAAAGCAGAATAAAAAATAGTTTGGAATATTAACCCCAAAAACACCTGAAAGGGGAGTGAAAGAATTATATGGCGGCTTTAAATCAAAGCATTTGATTTCTTTTTATGTTATGATTAAAAAAAAAAGTAATATAAAGGGGAAATGATAATGCTCAGAGCCGGAATAGTAGGACTGCCGAATGTAGGCAAATCAACTTTATTTAATGCACTAACAGCAACAAAAAACGCCCAGAGTGCCAATTACCCGTTCTGTACAATAGAGCCGAACGTTGGCGTAGTTACAGTTCCTGACGAAAGATTACAGGTACTTGCGGATTTGTGTAAGACAAAAGAAATTATCCCGACAGTCATAGAATTTGTTGATATAGCAGGACTTGTAAAAGGAGCATCTAACGGAGAAGGGCTTGGAAACCAGTTTTTGCATAATATAAGAGAAGTTGATGCTATTATTCAAGTCGTAAGGTGCTTTGATGACGCAAACACTATTCACGTATCAGGTAAAGTTAACCCGCTTGACGATATTGAAACAATAAATACAGAACTGGCACTTGCGGACCTCTCTACAATAGAAAAACGCGCTGCCAGGATTTCAAAACAGGCAAAAGGCGGTGACAAGGATGCGGTTTTAGAAGATAAAGTCCTAAAGAAACTCACCGAATTGCTTGCGGATTGTTCTTTTATAAATATAAAAGAGCACTTTAATGAGGATGAACAAGCTGTAATAAAGCAATTAAACCTTATGTCAGTAAAGCCGATTATTTATTGCGCAAATGTATCAGAATATGACTTAAAGGACGGAAACGAATATACAAAGCTGGTTGGCGAATACGCTAAAAAGCACGGTGCAGAAATGGTTATTATATCAGCACGGATAGAGGAAGAACTTGTTGATTTAGGCGCAGAAGAAGCAAAAGAATACTTGCACGATTTAGGAGTTGAAGACAGCGGTATCGATAAAATGATTAAATCCGTATACTCGCTGTTAAACCTTATAACCTTTATAACAGCCGGAGAAAAAGAAGTCCATGCCTGGACAATAGTCAAAGGTACCAAAGCCCCGCAGGCTGCAGGTGTTATCCATACCGATTTTGAAAAAGGCTTTATAAGAGCAGAAATAACTCCTTATAAAGATTTTGCAGAACTCGGCTCTTACGTTGCCTGCAAAGAAAAGGGTGTTACAAGACTTGAAGGTAAAGATTACGTTGTTCAAGACGGAGATTTAGTACACTTCAGGTTTGCAGTATAAATTAACCTTCATTATCTCTGGTATCAATAACGTTACCGGAAGCCTGTTCAACTTCGTACGGGTTGTATTTGTTTCTGAATCTTACTTTTGAAGATGCAATATCCAATTCATATTTGACATCTTCCATATCTTTTTGAAGTTTTTTAATATTTTCCAATTCAATTTCTTGAATTTCTTTTTTTATATTCTCAACTGTTTGCTTTTGCTCATCAGTTAATTCGATATAACGCAAAATAAGCCCTAACTCTCTTACAACCCTTTTTCGGTTATTAAGCATGGTAAGTGCATCGTTATAAGACTCTTTTTCAAGCATTCTTGCGATTTGAATTGCCATCTCTTTTAATTGAGTATAATACATCATCAATTGTTCAAACTGTTTTTCCACAACTAAACTCCATAATCATGCCGGACTTCTTCATCTATATCATCGGAACCAAGCTCTGCTTCGTAGCGCAAACGCTCTTCTTCCTGTTCTGATTTTGATAAATCCTGATTAACAATCTTTATTGCTTCAATAAAAGCGTTTCTGATATCAGTCAAATCCTGTGTAATTTTCTTAAGCAGTTCTAAATCTCTGTGTATACTTACCTTTGTAAGATTATTTATCTGCCTGTTGTAAAAAAGATACAAATGCTTTGAAGTATCGTTTCCATTCTCCAAATCAATAGTACGCATAAACTCTCTAAGTATTTGTTTTGCACTGTTAATATTAGATGTCTTTTCGGCGTATTTTTTCTCTTCAATTGCAATTGCTGCTTTCCCTAAAAATTGTATGCAGGCATCAAACAGCATAATCATAATCTTTTTAGGATCTGCTGTATTTACATTACTCTCTTGATATTTTTTTACATACTTGTTATAGGGATTATAACTCATAGTTTACACTTTCTTGTTGATAAAAATACCGGTTCCCATATTCAATTTTGATATAAGATAACTTAATTCTTCCGGAGTTATTGTACCTATCAGTCTGTCTGTTATTCTATCATATAATTCAATGTTTTCCAAATTTTTACTTAACTTAGTATAAAAGCCTTTATTTTCACCATCAATAAGAAGTAAATCGTCCGGATTAACGCTTTCAGACTCTTCTTCTCCCTCTTCCGTTAACCCGGCATCTTCGGTTTCTTCTTGTTCATCCGCCTCCGAGTCACCATGTTGGCTGCTTTTACGCCTTTTCTTATTTTCTTCTTTCTCTTCGTTAACACGTTCCTGTTGTGTTAACTCTTGAACAATCATACTTTTTTCGGTATCTTCTTTGGCAAGCTCTTCGCTTTCCTTGGAATAATCAAGGGAGGTGGCTTCTTTAAGCCTTCCGGTATTAGCCATTGATAAACCATCCATACCCATTTTTAATATTCCTTTACATAGTACCTTAATATATGATATAATT
>CASELB010000182.1 GCA_949288685.1 uncultured bacterium | reverse complement strand
TGGAATGAAATCATCTTTTCAATCTTTTAAATTGTTAGAACAATTAGACAAATTGTTTATTAGCAAAGATTTTATCAATAAAATGGGATTTGCTATTATTGATATGAAAAAATTAGAAGACTTATTAACTACAATTTGTACTACAGTTGAAAATGATGAAATGAAAATAAAATCAATTTTTAATAAGTAATAATAAAAGTAAAAGTTGACTTTTATCTCTAATTTATCGTAAAATTCATGGTATAGATATCATGGAGAATTATTTTAAATGAACACTCAGCAGGATTTAATATTTAATTTAATGAAAGAACTTGAAGAAGTTCTTGATAACGGGATGCCATTAATAGGCAATTTCCTCGTTGTTGTAAAAAAAGAAACTGCTAATAATTTAATGGATAAAATATATGCGGCGCTTCCTGATGAAATTCGCGACGCGCGTGCTCTTTTGAGACGTAAAGATGAAGTTCTTTTTGACGCGCAGCAAAAAGCAGAAAAAATTATTACTGATGCTCAAGCTGAGGCTGCACGCTTATTAAGTGAATCTGATTTATTAAGAGCGGTACAAAAAGAGGCTGAAAAAATTAAAGAAAGTGTAATCAATGATTGCGAAGGTATAAGACGTAAAGCGCTTGATGAAGCTGAAAATATAAGACTTCAAGCTCTTGATGACGCTTCAAGAACCAGAGAGGGCGCTAATATTTATGCAGAGCAAGTTCTGGTTAATCTTGAACAAAATATTAATCAACTTCATGAAGTTGTTAAGAACGGTCAGGTTACTCTTGAAAGGAAAAGAGCAGAAGCTGGTAGTTACGATAATGTTCAAGATAATTACCCGAATAAAGGTCAAAATTATTCCACAAATTTTAAAATTAATTAATTTTAGTTTTTTGGCTTATATTAAAAAAGCGGTTAACAAAACCGCTTTTTTTGTTACTTATTTAAAACAGGTTCCTTTGATTGATTATCTGCAGTTGTTGTTTTGTACTCTTCTCCCGGTTCCAGACCTGTAAACTCACAAATTTGATTAACCCACCGTCTTACAATTTCATCATCGGAAAGTTCATAAGATATAGGTTTTCCGACTTTCATCGTTAAGTGTTTTTCAAATAATTTTTTTGCGTACCCGTCATATCCGCAGATTGCAACAGGAATAATATCCGCCTTAAATTTCTTGGCGAACATTACAAAACCTTTGTGGATATTTTCAATTTTATTAGTGTCTTTTCTTATTCCTCCCTGAGGAAAAATCCCGAGCGCCCAGTCTTTTGTATTGAAAACGGCTTTTACGGTCTTGAATGTTGCTATTTCCGGCTTATCTCTGTTTACGGCAAACGCTCCGAGCCATCTTACAAGTGTTCTTAATAAGAGGTTTTTAGCCTCAAAAAGTTCCTGCTTTGCCATATATGCAATAAATCTGCCGCCGACAGCATAAGTTAATAAAGGCGGATCAAGGTATGATACGTGGTTTCCTGCATAAATATAATGCGAACCTTTTGGCAGGTTTTCTCTGCCTTCAACTTTTATATTGTACATAAGTTTTGCAACAGGTATTACGACAAAATATAAAAAAGAGAGGTAAAACGCCTTTCTTAATAATCCGTAATCTTTTTCTGTTCGTCTGTTGTAATTCTTGGTCATACTTTTTATCCTTAATTATTAATGCTTTATTGAACCTTTATATTCAAATCCTGTTAATTTTTCTATAGCTTCACCCCATTTTTCGACCATATCATCTACATTATCCGAGTATGGTATGGCAGTGCCTATTCTTACAATAATTTTTCCGCTGAACGGGAGCCGCTTAACCTGTTCTGTTCCTGTTATACCAACAGGAAGTATGTCACATTTTGTAGCTTTGGCAAGGGAGGCAAAACCTTTTGTTATATCTTTTATAACACCGGGTTCCTGCCTTGTTCCCTGTGGAAATATACCCAGAACCCAGTTAGTATCTTTAATTCCCATTACTGTTCGTATCGTTGAAACCCCAAGTTTTTCACGGTCAACTGCAAATGCTCCCAGCCAGTTTAACCACCAGCGCATAAACGGATTGTCAAACAATTCTTTTTTTGCCATGTACGCAACACCGCGTTTCATAACAGAACAAACCAGAGGCGGGTCAAGAGTCGATAAGTGATTGGCTGCAACGATATACTTGTTATCTTTCGGGATATTTTCCCTGCCGTAGACTTCAAGACGATATACCAGTTTGAAACGTATCATGTAAAACACATTTGTTACAAGAAACAAAAATAGTCTGCGCCATCTGTTAAAGAATTTAACGTTACGCATCGCATGTTTTTGATTTTGTTGTTTATCAGTATTTGCCATAATTCTACCGTTTTTATTTTAACAAAAAAGTAAATTTACAATCAATTAACAGGTTTTGCTATTTTCTTCCGCAAGAGTTTCCCATATTACTTTTACAGCTTCTGCTGAAGAACATTTTTCAGATAGTTTTTCCCGTACATTTTCCAGTTCGTTGATTTGTTGTTCCCTGTATTTTTTGTCGTACAAAAGTCGTTCTTCTTCAAATACAATATTGTCGTGTGTAGCTTTTGGCTGGACTAATTCCGGAATAATCATTTTATTACATATAATATTTGGCAGCGAAACTTTATCAATGCAGCGAACAACCAGATAGACAAGATAGAACAGCCAGGGCGCACGATATGCAATAATAAACGGTGTTTTATACAAAGCGGCTTCCAACGCCACCGTACCTGACGCAAGAATTAAGCCGTCTGCGGATGAAAGCAATGCCTGATTTTCGCCTTTAATAACTTTGAAATCACAGTTTTTAAAATATTTGTAATACAGGCTGTCACTTAGATTTGGTGCCATTGAAAAGCAAACTTGCAAATCAGGGTGCTTACGCTGCAAGGTTTTTGCAGACTCGATAAAGAGTTTCATTAAATATTTCAGTTCAAACTTTCTGGAACCCGGGAATACTGCAACCAACGGTTTTTCAGGATTAAATCCGTGTCGTTCAAAAAATTCTTCTCTGTTTGCTTTTTCCGGCAGTTGTGATATTAGCGGATGTCCGCAATAGTGTACGTCAATACCGTATTCTTTATACATTTCATCTTCAAAAGGAAATATACAAAGCACTTTATCAATGTATTTTTTTACGGTTTTTATCCGGTATTTTCTTGATGCCCAGATTTGCGGAGGGATATAATATAATATTTTCCCTTCATAGTGATGTTTTTTCAGATAATGTGCAAGATTAAGATTAAACCCGCCATAATCTACAAGAAGTACTATATCGGGCTTATATTCATTTAGAATGTAGTCTGCTGTTTGTCTGCCAAGTTTAATATGGTCAATAATAATCTGCGGTGATAGCCCTACAACGCCCATTTTACTATGGTTTCGGAATAATTTTACACCTTCGGCTTCCATTTGTTCGCCGCCAATGCCTTCAAGTATTATATTAGCCGAGCACTCCCTAAGATGACGTGCAACTGCTGCTGCATGTGTATCTCCTGAGTATTCTCCTGTTATAATAAAAATCTTTTTCATTATACCGCCATTATTACTATATTGTGTTTATTTGCGTACTCTACTACTTTTTCCTGATCAACAATAATTGTTTCGTTTGCCTCGACTGCAAGGAGGTCGGCTTTGTATTTACGCATTGTTTTTATTGTTCTTAATCCTACAGCCGGTATATCAAAACGTTTGTCCTGATTTGGCTTGGATACTTTAATAACTCTGCCGTTTTTCTTTGCAATTTTGCACCCGCGTTTAATGCATGCGTCGGTGCCTTCAATTGCCTCTACTGCCATTATCATTTTGTCTCTTATTACAACTGATTGTCCGATATCCAGTTTGCCTGTTTCTTTAGCTAACCAGTAACCGTAGTTAACATCATCAATTTGTGTTTGGGTCGGCTGTAATTTCCCCAGAACTCCTGACGGAATCATTAAATCCTTTATGAATATTGTTTGGTCTAATATGGTAATGCCTTCTTTTTCAAATTCTTCTATAATCATCAGCATTACTTTATCATCATTAAGCCGTATTGCCTGTTTAATAAATTCCAGGGCTCTTTTATCAAATTTAGGACGTTTTAGAAGTACTTTTTTGCTGACTTTCCCGAGAAATGTTAATTGTTTAATCTCTTCATCTTTAAGGATTTTTTCAATTTTAAAAGTTTCTCCCGGACAGCAGGAGTATACTTTTGAACAGTATTTTTTTAACTGTGAATAATTATCATTGGATAAAGAAATTGCAATGACATCAAATCCGTTTTCTTTTGCTGCTTTTGCCATCTTAACCGGCAGCAGCCCGTCTCCTGCTATTAAACCCTGTTTTTGCTCAAGTACAACTGACATTTCATACCTCCAATAGAATTATTGCATGAAAATCTCTTAAAAACACTATATTGTATATAATTGTTAAATTATTGTATTATTAAAGTATGATACCGAGAAAATACAGATTAAAAAGTCCGGCGGCATTTAGCGCTACGTACAGGGTTAATAATTTACACCGTAAAAACGGAATTATTCTGCTAGCCGGAATGAAAAAAAATAAAGAGATTCCGACAAAGGTAGGGTTTGTTGTGAGTAAAAAAACGCACAAACGTGCGGTTAAGCGGAACCGATTAAAAAGGCTTATGAGAGAGAGTTACAGGCTCCTTCTAAAGGAGGACAGAACAGGTAACGCCGGGGAATATATTTCTTTAATTTTTCTCGGTCAGTCAAGAGCGTTGGAAAACGATTTTAAAACAACAAAACAGACGATATTTGAACTGTTATCGGAGTTATAGTTTTGGATTTTGATTATACTGTAAAACCTAATTTAAGAAATGTAGAAGGTACGATTCCTTACAGTTTTTCCCAATCGGGGCTGTTTGTGGGGCAGGATAGTATATACAGATACTCGCATCCGAGTACGCCGGAACCCGTGTTAACCATAGTTGATTATATTCCTGATTACAACGGAAACTTTATTAAGCCCGGACATTATATTCTTGCGCTTTCTGATGACAGGGAGTTTTTATTGCTAATAGAGTCACATAAATTAGTGGCGGTTATTCCTGTATTTAAAATAGCGGAAAATAAAGAAGAATTGCAAAAAATGTACAAGCGGATGGCAGAGGAGAAAGAGGGCAAAAATAAAAAGAAGAAGTTTAGAGAGACCAAACATGAACAAATAAAGCGATTAATTGATACATCAAAAGACCTGCGCGGAGAAGCCCCGATAGAAGATTTTACATACAGAAATGCCACGATTGAATACGTAAAAGACGGAGCATATTACTTGATTACCTATGAGAACGGGTACATAAGAGCATTCGCCGCAATAAAATGTAAAGAATGATACATAAATACTTGCAATAGGTTTTTCTGTGTGCTACATTTAACTTAGCCGAAGTATAGCGCGTTGGTATGCCTTGCTCGGATTTTGTACAACTTTGAAAAGGAGAAGTAAAATGCCAAAAATGAAAACACACAAATCTGCTGCAAAACGTTATAAAATAACTGGCAGCGGCAAGATTGAAAGACGTCATGCCGGTATCGGTCACTTGCTTCAACACAAGTCCGAATCTAGAAAGCGTAAAATATTCAAAAACGCTGTAGTGTCTGAAACTCACACTAAGTTAGTTTCAAAAGAGTTACCATACAAGAAATACGCAAGATAGGAGTGTTGAACAATGAGAATTAAACGTGGAAATGTTAGCCGCAACAGGCATAAAAAAATACTTAAATTAGCGAAAGGCTTTAAAGGCGCAAGAAGCAGAATTTTTAAAGTTGCTAATACCGCTGTTATGAAAGCGCTTAAGTACGCTTACAGAGACAGAAAAGCTACAAAACGTAATATGCGCAGACTCTGGATTATAAGAATTAATGCAGCAGTCAGAGCAAATGGTATAAGCTACTCAAGATTTGTAAATGCGTGCAAAAAAGCAAATATTGTAGTAAACAGAAAAATGCTTGCAGAATTGGCAGTAAACGAACCGGAAGCATTCCAAATTATTGTTGATACGGCAAAAGCGGCATTATAAACGAAATTAGTTTGGATTAAGACCCTCTGTTTATAATAAGCAGGGGGTCTTAATTTATACCGACGGTCGGGCTATCTTTGATTATTGTGTTTGATTTTGTAGATTGAGCAGGATATAATATTTCCGTTCGGTGAAAGATAATGAAGACAGTACACGAAGAAGAATATAATATTTTTCTGAAAAATATACAAAAAGAACGGGATGATACCTCAAAGTTTGTGAAGGTTCTTTTTGCCATAGTTGTGGCAGTATGTCTTGCCGCTGTTGTTGTACTTTATTTTGCAGAACAGGATTCTGTTATTGATTCGATATTTGGTGCGGATAGTGTTATTGCACAAAAGTTTGATGCTTATAATGCTGCAAGAGATAACAGAAAATCGTCCTCTCCCGTGTTTTTGCCTAAAAGACAAAATATTCTTCTTCTCGGGGTAGATACTAATATTAACGGTACGGATATCTGGCGCGGTACGCGGTCTGATACTATGATTTTAATTAACATTGATTCAAAAGATAAGACTATAAACGCAATTACTATTCCAAGAGACTGTAAAGTAATTCTTCCCGGACATCATGGCGTTCAAAAAATTAATTCTGCGCATGCGATAGGCGGAATTGATATGGTTAAAAAAACTATATCAGAAATGCTCGGCGTAAAAATAGATAAATATATTATTGTTAACGACGAAACTGTAAAACAGGTTGTTGATGCGATAGGCGGAGTTCCGTTATACGTAGAAAAAAATATGCATTATAATGACTATTCAGGCAAACTTTTTATTAATCTTGAGAAGGGTGATACAGTACTTGACGGAACGGAGGCTGTAGGATATTTAAGATACCGTAAAGACGGGCTGGGTGATATCGGGCGTACTCACAGGCAGCAATGGTTTTTAAAACATTTTATGAAAAAATTTAAAAATCCTTCCACAATTGCGAAGTTGCCTGAAATAATAAATGTTTTACATAAGTATGTAAAAACTGATATGAGTATTTTTGAATTGACACAAATTGCAAATTATCTTCGCGGGCTTGATGAAAACCATATTGAAATAGCCTTGCTGCCGGGTGCTCCTAACCAGAAAGGGTATATAAGTTACTGGATTATTGATCCGGTAAAAACTCAGGAAGTAATTAACAGATTAATTTATCGTGATAAAACAGAAGCTGATTACTCACATCTTACCGCCGGTTTGATGTTTGAAACGAAACGCAGCGAAGATGCAAAGATTATAAAAGCCGCACTTGAGGAAATCGGGTATAAAGTTAATACCATGGAACTCGGTTATTTGCCGCATACGCAGTTTGTTGCTAATAATAGTAATGTAACTACGGAATTTTTTGATTATATTAGGAAAAAACTTCCGCAGATTGATAACTGTCAGTATATTTTTGATCCTGCGCATAATTACAGCGTCAATAGTGACTTTACTATAGTGCTTGGTGAAAAATAATTTAAGAAAGAATAGTCCGTTTGGGTCTACGGATAAAGGGGGAAATATGAAATTAATAGAAGAGAGGCAGAGTATCCGCAAATATTCGGATAAGGAAATTCCTGTTAATGTATTGAAATCAATACTTAACGCAGGACGGTTGGCGCCTTCGTGGATGAATGTCCAGTCATGGAAGTTTATTGTTGTACGTAACAAGGAAAATAAAGAAATGCTGTCAAAGCTGGCCTGCAACCAGCCGCATGTGAGAAACTGTGACAGTGTTATTGTGTGTGTTGCCGATACTGGAGCATGGGATAAGGAAAATTTTTCTAAAATTTTAAAACAGAAAGGCATTACGGATTCAGCAATAGAAAATATCATGACCATGCCAAGTCTATATCCGCCGCTATCGGGTGAAGATATTATAAAATTAAGAACTGTAGAACAGCTTACTTATGCAATTGCATATATGACACTTGAGGCGGAAGCTCAGGACGTCAGAGCATGTATAATCGGTGCAATGGCAAATGAATTAACCGGCGTTAATCCTGAATTGGCTGAGGAGGTCAAAAATAAACTGGGATTGGGTAGCAAGGAAATAATAGCAGCAATGCTTACACTCGGCTATGAAACAGAGCCGGCACAGCCGCATAAATTAAGAAAAGACTTCAATGAAGTTGTATTTCTGGAAAAGTCCGGGAATTTATTTGAATAAAAACATTATTGCCCGAATTGGGAAGTTTGGAGTATAATAATTTTATCCAGAGTTATAAAAACTTTTTTTATCAGTAAAGGAGAGCGAAAATGAAAAAAACAAATTTTGTGCGAAGTCTGATTGCTCTTGCAGTTTCATTCTTTGCGCTTGCTCCTGCATTTGCAGGTGAAGCATCGCTCGTAGTTCCTGATATTAAGGCTACAAACCTTACAAGCTACAATTTGTTATTAATTGGTCTTGCGGTTTCTGTAGTCGGTGTTATTTTCGGGGCTATTGAGTTTTTAAGAGTTAAAAAGGTTCCCGTACACTCTGTTATGGAAGAGGTCGGGAATACTATTTTTGAAACATGTAAAACTTATCTTATTCAACAAGGTAAGTTCTTGTTAGTATTAGAAATCCTGATAGGTTTGTGTATAGCATTCTATTTCGGATATCTTCAAAAAATGGGTCTTCAGGGCGTTTTAACAATCCTCGGATGGTCTGTTCTTGGTATTCTTGGATCATACCTTGTTGCTTGGTTTGGTATAAGAATGAATACTCTGGCTAACTCAAGAACATCATTCACCGCTCTTAAAGGTAACCCGTTAAATATTCTTAATATTCCTTTGAAAGCCGGCATGAGTATCGGTGTATTACTTGTATCAGTTGAACTTATTATGATGCTTGTAATCCTTTTATTTGTTCCGGGGCATCTCGCAGGCGCATGCTTTATCGGTTTTGCTATCGGCGAAAGTTTGGGTGCTTCTGCACTCCGTGTTGCCGGCGGTATTTTTA
>CASELB010000181.1 GCA_949288685.1 uncultured bacterium | reverse complement strand
ATTCTTTTTTGCCATAATATATCCACTTCTCTTCCATCACTATTTTCTTTTATTATATAATAGGATAAAACTTATGTCTATAGTTTTAACTCTTGAAAACATCATACGTATGGATTAAATTAAGAAAAATGGAAGAAAAAAATATTATTTACGGTAGAAATTCAGTTATAGAAGCGCTTAAGTCAGGAAGCAGGAAATTTAATAAAATAATAATTTCGCGTTCGGTAAGACCTGATGCCAAGATTGATAAAATTAAAGAATATGCTCTAAATGCAGGTGTTCCTTTTATATTTGCGGATAAAGAGAAGTTTACAAAATATAACGAATACAATCATCAGGGAGTAATAGCTTTTGTCGCTCCGGTTGAGTATATTGAACTTGAAGAGTTTATGGAAAAACATAAAGAAAATTCTTCTCTTGTATTCCTTGACGGTGTTGAAGATCCGCATAATATAGGGGCGGTTATCCGTACCTGTGTTTGTGCAGGTATTGATGGTATTATTCTTCCTTCGCGCCGCGGTGCTCTTGTTAATGAAATAGTTGAAAAAACCAGTGCCGGCGCTATTAATCATATATCTTTAATAAAAGTCAATAGTCCGGTTAGTGCTATTCAGAAACTAAAAGAAAACAACTGGTGGGTAATTGCGTCTGACCATCATTCTAAAGATAATTATTACGATATTGATTTCCTTAACATGAATTTTGTTCTTGTTATGGGCGCGGAGCACGCCGGAATTTCAAGGTCTATACTAAACCTTGCGGATTTCAAAATAAAAATACCGATGTTAACGGATTTTAATTCGTTGAATGTTTCGGCGGCAGCGGGTATAATAATTTATGAATATGTGAGACAAAAGCTCACCGCGGGGAGAAAAAATGGGTAGAAATGACTTAACAAAACTTAATATAATGGCGGATGATATAACCGATGAAGATATAGATTTTGAATCCATAGAACCTATGGAAGATGAAGATGATGATTTTATAAATATATCCGAACCAAAAAATCGTGAAAATTTATCTTCTGTAAATTCTGATGATTCTGTCAGAATTTATCTTCAGCAGATAGGTAAAATACCGCTTTTATCAGCACAGGAGGAGTTAGAAGTCGCAAAGAAAATTCATGACCAGCACTGTGAACTTTCACGGAAAATACTTATTAATGCAAACTTGAGGTTGGTTGTAAGTGTTGCAAAAAAGTATATAGGGCGCGGGCTTTCATTTCTTGATCTTATTCAGGAAGGTAATATGGGGCTTATTAAGGCAACAGAAAAATTTGATTATACAAAAGGGTATAAGTTCTCAACTTATGCGACCTGGTGGATACAGCAGTCCATTACTAGGGCAATTGCGGATAAGGCAAGAATTATAAGGCTTCCTATCCACCTTATTGAGTCATTAAATAAAATTAAAAAAGCAACAATTGATTTAACAACAGAACTCGGACGTATTCCGGTAAAGCAGGAAATTGCGGATAAGCTCGGTATATCTGTTAATAAATTGATGTCGATAGTTAAATCAGCGCAGTCTACAATAAGTATAGATACTCCTACCGGTCAGAAAGATGATGCTAATAAAATAATTGATTATATTGTTGATGAATCAACACTGGCGCCGGACTCAATTGTATCGAATGAAAGTTTGTTAGACGATATTAAACTTATGCTCAACCAGCTCAGTCCCAAAGAACGTGATGTTTTAATTTTAAGATTTGGACTTGATAATAACGGGGCAAAAAAGACGCTTGATGAAATTGGTTCGATTTACGGGGTTTCGCGCGAACGCATACGCCAGATTGAAAACAGAGCAATTTCTAAACTTAAAAAATTATGTAAGAATAAAAATCTTACTTCCGGTCTGAAAAGTTATTTTAAAGACTAGTTTCTTCATTTATCAATTTGGGTCTTAAATCCGGATTTATACTGGCTGCTTTTTCAAGACAGTCTGCTGCTTTTGTTGTATCTCCGATATGTTTGTATAGACTGTAGAGCAAAGTATAATACATTTCAGTATAATTATTTACAAAAACCAAACCTTTTTGGGCAATATCAATTGCACGCTTGTAATCGCCTTTCGCTTCAAAAATTCTTGCATAATAGTAACAACATTGTTCAAACTCGTTTTTTTCATAGGATTTTCTTGTTTCAAGCAAGTTTTCAAGGATAGAAAAATTATTTTGAGAATTAAGCAGTTCAGCGTATAATAGTGCAAAATTATCATTATTTTTGTATTTACTTAACAAGCTGCCGGCTTCATCATAATTCCTTTCTAGGATGTTAAGTTTAATTTCATAATACACAAATCTTAAATCTCTGGGATTGTGCGGAATTTTAATTAAATCCCTTGCAAGTTTTAAACATTCCCGTTTAAGGCAGACATCTGCCACTGTAAACAGCGCCAGTTTGTCCAGAGGATAGACTTCAAATGTTGTCAAAAATTCTTTAATTAACGCATTTTTTGTTATGGCTTTTTCGTTAAGCAGCAGAGTTAATAGTTTTAAATAAACCGGATTACTAATAACTGTTTCAATTGCCTGCGTAGTCTGATTTGCTTGAACGTATGACATAGCAAGCGCAAATTTGTATTTAGGCTCGCTTACTTTTTCGCATAGAATATTAAAATATTTTTTTGCTTTAATAGTTTGTTGTTTATAAAGACAGGCAAGTCCGGTAAGATATAAAATTTCCGGAGATGATGCCAGATTAAGTTTATTAGCAAGCGAAATAACTTTGGTATAATTCATCAGATCAAATTCTAATTGAATGATAAATTTTGTTACTTCGGCATTTTTAGAATTTGCAAGTTTTGTTTCTATTGTGCTAAGTGCATTATTATCATTAATAGCATAGCAGATTTTAGCAAGCAGAAGTTCACAAATTTCATTGAGATTTGGTTGAACTTCAAGAATTTCCTTTGCTTTTCGGTATTCCCCGATAGCATAGTATGCATCTGCAAATTCCTGATAACAAAATTTTTGTGTATCTGAATTTATATAACTTAAAGTTTCTTTGTACATTCGGGCTTTGTTTAGAATTGCAAGATATAGTTTTAAATCTTCAGGTTTTTGGGTAATTGTGTATAATTTACGTGCAACTTGTATTCTTTTGTCCGGATTTTGACTCAGAAGTTTTATTTGCAGCCTTAATGCATCAACATGTTCGGGTGCTGTTTCAAGTAATTTTTCTGTGTAATGCAGTGCGCGTTCAATATTTCCGGAGAAAAAATATACTTCTGCCAGTTCGTAAATAATTTCGGCGGTTTCTTCGGAGGAATCGGATATTTCAAGCAGCTTATACAGGATTTCTATTGCTTGTTTGTAATAACCCTTTTCTTTTAATAAAAACATTTCTTTAAGTAATTCTTTAATCATTCTTCTTAAATCCGCTCAACAAATTAGTAACAAAGCCTTTATTTTTTTCTTCATTTTCATCTTTTGGTTTTGTGTTTATTATGACAAGAACTTCGTCATCGCCTGCCATTTTAAGATTATTTCTTGCAATTGCTTCCAGACTGGATGCAGCGGAAAAATCCGCAATATCTTCTTTTAGTTGTTTATTCCTTAATTCTGCTTTATCTTTCGTTTTTTGAAGTTGTGATATTTTTGATTGATAAGATATCAATTTTGATATATTAAGAACCGCACCGCAGGTTATTTGAACGAGGCACAGCAGTAAAACTATTGTAAGGAATGAGTAATAAAATCCGACGGGTGTATAAGGGCGTTTTTTCTTTTTATTCCCCTTTTTTTCTTTTTTAGATATTTCGATTTTGTTTATTTTTTTTATCATCAAAATTTAAACCCTGTGGAAAATTTTAGTTCTGAACCTGTTACTCCTGTATGTGTATTGTATCTTTGTGCAACTCCTAATTCAAAATTTAGAGCCTCAATATTTTTGTTTAAAAACGGAGAATAGACAAGTACTACTTCACCTTTTTTTAACGGAATATTAGTGTATGATGTAAACCCGCTTCTTATGCGGAACTGGTCAGTTAATTTCAGTTCCGGAGAAAATTTAAAACAATTTGAATAAGTCCCGAGGTTTTGTTTTGAAGTTGATAAATATTGTGATTTTAGAGCAAATCTTCCTGCATCGTATGTAGTGAATAAATTGGTGCTGTCTTCCATTTGTGCTTTATCAAGCCCTCTGCTGTATCCGGCTCCAAAAGAGAATTTTCCTGCCTGTTCTACTGCGGTTCCTTTTATTGATGCTACACTTCTTGATGCTTCTCTTACGTATGCATTTTGGGTAAATACGCTCCTTCCAGTAATCGCATTTGACGATTGATTGTCTGAAATCGGGGAATGGAACATATTTGTCGGCAGAACCAGAGTCGGTTTATTTATATTTTTATCCAGATAGACCTCTCCGATAGGTGTATCATCATATATAAGTCCGCTTTCAATGCTGTATGTGTCAGGATCTTCTGTCGGTGCAGGTGTAATACTGTCATAAAAACTTATAGACGGAAGAGGGCGGTCAATGGTTGAACTCTCCCTTGACAGCACAGCTTCCGGTTCATTTCCTATCGGTGTGAACCTGTCCGCCTCTGCCCCTGAAACGACCGGCAGAGTAAAAAGACTGATAATGCAGGCTGTTAAAAACTTCTTCATCATACTCCAATTTTAGCCCATGAAGGATAACTTTTCAATACGGTTGGCAAATGATTTATATTGTAAGTAGCTAAAATAGGTATCCCTGAAGGGGGTAAATATTTGTTTCAGGGGCTTGTAAATGATAAAATTACAAAATAGTTTTGATTATTAAACTTGTTCAATACGAGTAAGAACATGGTTAATATTGTTCTCTAATTCTTCAAAATTTCCGTTGTTTTGTATAATAAAATCGGATTTTTTAATTTTTGGGGCTTCTGAAGCCTGGGCATTTATTCTTAACATTGCTTCTTCTTTTGTTAAACGGTTTCTTTCCATTAGTCTTTTAAGCCGTATATTTTCATTAGCACTTACAAATATTACATAATCAAATAAATCAGCCATATTAGCTTCATATAAAAGCGGAACAGAAACAAAAACAAGTTCTTCTGATGAAATATTAATAATCATTTCTTTTATAACAGGATGTATAATATTTTCAAGTTTTTCTTTAAGTTTTTTATTTGCAAAAACAAGTGCGCCGAGTTTTTTTCTTGAAATTTCACCGTTTTCAAAAACATCATAATCTTTAAAAGTGTCTTTTATTTCCTGTGAAGATGCCAGAATTTGATGGGTAAACTTGTCTGCATCATAGACAACATAGCCTTTAGCAGCTATGATTTTTTCAACTTCCGATTTCCCTGCGGCAATATTTCCGGTAATTGCAATTTTAACCATTTTGTTTCAATTTCTCTAAATATCTTTTAAGTTCTCTTATTTGGAGTGGCTTAATAGGTTTTACTTCTCCGCGTTTAAGATCTCCGATAGTAATTGTTGCGTGTTGAACACGTTTAAGAGATTTAACTTTAAAACCTAAATGCTCAAACATTTTTCTTATTTGCCGGTTCAATCCCTGATACAAAGTAATTTGCATCATTGTGGAATTTGATGAAGTTTCTATTACCATAACATCTGCATACGCGATTTTTCCCGGTTCTATTTCAATTCCCGCTGCCATTTTTCTGATATGCTCGGAATTAATCCTGCCGTCAACCGAAACTATATAGATTTTAGGAACCTTAACGGAGGGGTGTGTAAGCTCATTTATTAAATCTCCGTCATTTGTGAGGATAATTAGACCGGTCGAGTCTTTATCCAGCCTGCCGACAGGTTTTAGATTGTGTAATTCTTCCGGTATTACATCATAAATGGTTTTTCTTCCTTTTTCGTCGTCAGATGTTGTAATGTATCCGGCAGGTTTGTAAAATCTGTAATATTCGTGTTTTTTAGGGTGAATTAACTGTTTATTTACAAAAACTTTGTCTTTTTCTGTTACTTTAAACCCCAGTTCTGTTATAGTTTTTCCGTTAACAACAACCTGTCCTGATGTGATTAATTCGTCAGCATCACGGCGGCTGCATATTCCTGACTGAGCAATATATTTATTTAAACGGTAATACATGCCACACCTTCAAATGCTTTTTGCAGAATATCAGGCATTTTTCTGTAAAGTTTTCCTGCATTATTTATTGCGACCGTATCAAATTCCGCCTGAATATAAAGCGTTCCGTCCTCTTTGTTTTTTATTGTCTGGTAGAAGGTAACCGAGAGCGGGGTTACTTTTTTTATTGAGGTTTCAATAATTATACTGTCATTAATTTTTGCGGAGGCTTTATAGCGTACATTCATATTAACGACAGGGATTGCAATATCTTTTGATTTCAAATCAATAAGATTAAGCCCGAGTTTTTCGCAGAGCTCAACACGTCCTGCTTCAAGCCAGCGCAGATAGGCGCCGTGCCAGACAACACCGTAGGCATCAGTGTCTGCATAATAAACTTTTTGTTCAAATATATGTTTCATAATACGTAGATTATACCACACAAAAGAAAGGAGTAATATATGAAATACGTTTGTACAGTATGTAACTGGGTTTATGATGAGGAAGAGGAAGGTAAGAAATTTAGTGAGCAGCCCGAAGATTATGTTTGTCCGTTGTGCGGAGCGGGTAAAGAAAAATTTGAACAGGTGATATAAAGATGGCGGCGCAGCATAGCTGCGCCGCCACTCTCTCAACTTAATCTCCTCTTATTTCATAGCAAAAGTCATATCAGCTTCAACAGCGACTTTACCGTCAACGGTGCCTTTTGCGTGGCATTTGCTTACGGGACCTTTTACTGCTGTAAGCTCGATAAACATATCAAGTCTGTCGCCCGGGCGTACAATATTTTTAAATCTTACATTTTCTAAACCTGCAAATAGTGCGAGTTTCCCTTTGTATTGCGGCATAGTAAGCAGGATTGGTGCGGAACATTGTGCCATCGCTTCAAGCTGCAATACTCCGGGCATAATCGGATTTCCGGGGAAGTGTCCTTGGAAAAAACCTTCGTTCATTGTGAGGTTTTTGTAACCCTTTGCATATTTACCGGGGACGCATTCAACAATTCTATCAACGAGTAAAAACGGATATCTGTGGGGAATCATCTCCATAATTTGCATTGTGTCAAAACTCAAAATCTCTTCTTTCATTTCTTCTGTCATGATTTTCTCCTTTTTATAATTTTATTAACTTATCTTTCAATATTTTGGCAACTTTAATATGAACGGCGTGACCGGCCTCTTTTACAAGGATTTGTGCCCGCATATCAAGCGGGGAAACCCCTGTCAGAAATAAATCCCCGAATAAATCCAGCATTTTATGCTTAACGGGTTCCAAATCAGAACGTAATTCTGTTGTAAAACCTTCATCCACAAGCCCTACTGTATTATTGATATTTACTCCTTTGGCAAATCCGAGCATTTGAAACTTTTTGAGGTCTTTATAAAACCCGAAAGTTCTTGCTTCAATAATCTCATCAGGATTTTTAAAATCAAAACTTACCCACCGGCGTTTTAAATCTTTGTGGTCATAATTAACAGCGTATGAAATATTTAAATCCTTGTCAGGAAGGATTACCATGCTGGTTTTTCCATTCAGGTAATAGACCGGTTCGGATACGGTGTATAATGTTTTTTCTTTTTTAGCGGTAATGCCGGCTTTTTTAAACGCTTCAACCCAAACTTTTGAGCTGCCGTCAAAGATAGGCATTTCCGGTTTTGAAATGTAAACATCAATAGCTGTAATACCGCAGAACGCACAGGCTGCCATAAAATGTTCGCAGAGCATGGCTTTGTATTTGTAATCACCTAAGAGCGTTCTGTGTTCTTTGCTGCAGAGAGTTACACAGTGGTCGGTAGAATAAACATTCTCAACTGTTGCTTCAAATCCTACGTCTGCACCTTCAACGAAAATCCGTATTTTATCCCCGCGCGAGGGTTTAATAACCACATCGCACTGATAATTTTTCATTAAAGTACTGCCGGAAAGTTTAATTTCGTTAAGAATAGTAGACATTATACTGTTTCCATTTGCTGTTCTTCAAGGAATGAACTTAAAATCGGTTCATATTTTTTAAATTTCATTATGTAATTTCCTGCATCTTTCATTGTTTTTAATTGCTTAATAAATTCTTTTCTCGGAACAGCAGGGATACCAATGATGATTGATTTTTCAGGGAAACTTTTAGTAACGCCGGCTTTTGCTGTTATAATTGTGTCATCGCCGATTGTAATATGGTCTGCAAGTCCTGCCTGACCGGCAATCACTACGCGGTCACCAATTACACAACTTCCTGCAATACCTACCTGCGAAACAATCATACAGCCTTTTCCGATTTTACAATTGTGCCCTATCATTACAAGGTCATCAATTTTGGTATTTTCTCCGATTATGGTGTCTTCAATGGTGCCTCTGTCGATTGCGGTATTTGCGCCGATTTCTACGTTGTCACCGATAACAACTGAGCCTATTGACGGGATTTTGAAAATTACTTGTTCTGTGTCGTTTTCTTTTATTGAACCATCCTGACGCGCTTGTTCAATGTTGTTCGGGCTTTCGGTTACAAAGCTGAAACCGTCGGCGCCGAGTGATACTCCGTGGTGAAGAATAACTTTGTTACCTACTTTTACTCTGTCACCTATGTTTACTCCCGGGTGGAAGAAACAGTTGCTGCCGATAATTGCACCGTTACCTATGTAACAATTTGCTAAAATTTTGGTATTGTCGCCTATAACTGCGCCTTTCGCGACTACTACATTAGGTCCGAGAGATACATTAGCACCTAACTTTGCATCCGGATGAACGACTGCTGTCGGGTGTACATCTTTATTTGTTTCAGGTTCTTCATAAAACATGGTTATTAATTTCATCATCGCTAAACGCGGACGTTCAACTTCTATTGTAGAAATAGTATCAATATTTACACCGAGAGGAACAAGAACGGCTTTTGCTTTTGTGGAAGAAATGTTTGCAATTTCTTCTTCGGAGAGCGCAAGTGCCAGAGTGTTTTCATCTGCAATGAGCGGCGGAGCAAGCCTTGTAATAGTTGCATCAGAAACTTTTGACAGCATGCCGCCTGTAATTTGTGCAATTTGTTCAAGTGTAAATGATTTCATATTTGTATCTCCTTATTTATTATTAATTTTATTTATAATCCTGGTGGTAGATTTTCCGTCAACAAAATTGATGAATTTTACTTTAATATTATTTTTAAGTATAACATCCCGTTCTGGCAGTGTTTCTAATGTGTAATCTCCGCCTTTTGTATAGAAATCCGGCTTGATTTCATCAATAAGCGCTGCGGGAGATATTTCGTCAAATAATACCGCGTAATCAACTGCTGATAGTGCACAAAGGACTTCTGCGCGGTCGTTTTCGGAGTTTATCGGGCGTCCTTCGCCTTTTATTGCACGGACGGATTTGTCAGAATTAACAAGAACAATTAACTTGTCTGCACAGCTTTTTGTTTCTTGAAGATAGCGGACATGACCGACATGCAGGATATCAAAACAACCGTTTGTGACAACAATGGTTTGATTATTTTTACGTAAGTCTTTAACAATTTCTTGTATTTTGTTTCTGCTTACAAAAATCCCCATACAACTCCTTATTAAGTAATAATATTTTAGCAAAAATATAAAGAAAAGTCCTGATGTATTACGAAAAGTTACGGGAAAAGTTTAGAAGAACAAAATTCACAAAAAAAACGGCTTATTAAAAGCCGTATGATTAATAGGAAATCTGCCGTGCAGATATTCTCTATTCAGGTAAAGTTTTTATTACTTTTCTTAAGTCTGCAACTTCTTTCTTAAGCGCTTTGATTTCTTTGTCTTGATTATTAACGCGTATTGTTAACTCACGGATTTTGGCACTGTCTGATGTCACGATTTTGATATTATCTGCCAGTTGCGTTGCAATTTGCCTGATTTTTGCATCAAGCTCTTTAAGCGCATTAATCATTGCAAAGAACATATCTTCGTGGCGGATTTGCAGATAGCCATTTTCGTCTTTTGTTACGGCGTTAGGGAAGATTTTTTGCAAATCCTGCGCAATAACACCAACATGCGGAGTTTTTAGGTCGTCTTTT
>CASELB010000180.1 GCA_949288685.1 uncultured bacterium | reverse complement strand
ATTTCTTCGTTTCCCATAATAAGCCCTATTTATATATTTATAAAGTCTTTTTTTATTGGGAAATTGCCTTTTTGTAACAAAATGTTTACAATTATAAAATTTGTGGCAATTATTGCTCTAAGTTAGATATATCAGTCATTTTTAACTTGTTAATATTTTAAAAAATTTGAGTAAAAATATGATAAATTTGTAATTTATTAATTTGATGGCATGCTCGTATATTTTTTAACCTTTCAATGTATAATATAATTATGAGTTATATAACTGAGGATACTGAATTAAAAAAAGTGGGGCTGGAACTAATGTTCCTCACTCCGCAAAAATACTCTAATCCTGATGGCATAACTGCCGTGGAGTTGTCTAAACTCGTTGACTTGCCTATTGATATTGTAAAAAAAAAGCTGCAGATTTTGAAAGATAAAAATATTGTGAGAGTGAAAGGTATAAATCCTAAATACTGGATGTTTGATGAATATAATTTTCAACGTCTTGATGACGATGACGAGATTTTTACATTATTATGCAGTTTTGATGATGTTGATTTTGATAGATATTTTTCGTATTAAAGGGGATATAAAGTGACATACACAGAATCTTTACCTTATGAGATAGAAAAAACTGCACGAATACTCCAACTTGGTGCAAAATATACGTTTAATCATAAAATAAAATGTGATATTACGCATGATGAATTTGTTATTCTTGAGACTTTAATTAATAACCCTGGAATTTCACAAAGTGACCTTTCCAAACTTGTATTAAAAGGTCGTTCTCACACAAGCAAAATTCTGTTTTCGCTTGAAAAGAAAGAATATATAACGCGTACACAGGGAACAAAAAACGGCAAAATGATATATTTGATGAGTATAACTGATAAAGGGCTGAAATTATATGAAGAAGTAAAAATGTATTTGCATGATGTTATTATACTCTGGGAAAAAAGGTTTAAGAATACAGAACATTTAATTAGCGAACTAAAAACGGTGCAAAATTTAGTGTTAGAAACTATCGGAGATATTTCTTTAGAATAAAAAAGGCGGATATAAAGTCCGCCTTTTTGTATAAAATCAGATAAGTATCAAAACTACTTGATTTCAACAGATGCACCAGCTGCTTCCAATTGTTTTTTAATAGCTTCAGCATCTTCTTTTTTGATGTTTTCTTTAACAGGTTTCGGTGCACCGTCAACCAAGTCTTTTGCTTCCTTTAAGCCAAGACCGGTGATAGCACGTACTTCTTTAAGAACAGCGATTTTGTTAGCGCCTGCAGAAGCAAGAATAACAGAAACTTCTGATGCTTCTTCTTCAGCCGGAGCTGCTGCGCCTGCTGCCGGAGCTGCTGCAACTGCTACAGGAGCTGCTGCTGATACGCCAAATTTTTCTTCCATAGCTTTAACTAATTCAGCTGCTTCTAAAAGTGTTAATTTTTCAATTGATTCTAAAATAGATTCTACATTACTCATAATTTATTCTCCTTTTTATTAATATTGAGTATCACGTTATACTAGGCAGTTTTTTTATCACGCACAGCTGCAACGGCACGTGTAAGTGCTGCCATAACACCGTTGACAGTGTAAACAAGACCTGAAGCCGGTGAATTGAGGCTTCCAAGCATTTTTGCGTAGATTTCTTCTTTTGAAGGCATATCTGCAAGTGCTTTTGCTTCTTTCGCACTTAAGAGTTTACCGTCAAGAGCAGCCGCAATAATTTCACCTTTTTTTGAGTCTTTAATGAACTTGGACAATACTTTAGCGGGTGCAACCTGATCTTTAAACCCGAAAGCAATTGCCACAGGACCTGTTAATACATCTGATAAAATTTCATAAGGGGTATCCTTAATAGCAATTTTAGCCAGTGTATTTTTGGTAACCATATAGTCACCATCTTCCTTTTGAAGAGAACGTCTTAAGTTTGTTATCTCTTCAACAGTCAGACCTTTATAATTTGAAACGACAGCAACTTGCGCTTTTTCAATATTTGATTTGATTTTTGCAAGTTTTTCGCTTTTAAAGGCTTTTGTTGACATAATTTGCTCCTTTGTTTGTATATATATTATCGGAATTCTCCGTTCGACCTGTACAAAAAAGATTTTGCGAAGACACAAACCGCAAAATCGTACACAAAGCTATTTTAAATTCGACTGTGTAACCTCGATTAGCTTGATTGGTATCAATTTAACCCGACTGACAGAACCTGCTATAAAACAACCACACATTCACT
>CASELB010000179.1 GCA_949288685.1 uncultured bacterium | reverse complement strand
TGCTATTTATATTTCGGCTAGTGTAAAATCTTAACAGGAAGGATTGCCCTACCTGTTTTTTTTACCCTGTAGGGCGATTAAATTTTTCATAATAGCGTATATCTTATCAATGTAGATTATAGGATGAGGTATTTTATTATGAAAAAAGTTTTATTTTTATCGGTTTTTGTTCTTATGTTTTCTAATGTCGCATTTGCAGAGGGGATAGGCGTTGTAGATTTGCAGTCGGTCGTAAATAATTCTGCACAGGTCAAACAATTGAAACGAGAGTATGATACCAAACTCGGAGAGCTTAATAAGATTGTGGCAAATGCGCGTATGGAGGTTGCAAAGGAAACAGATTTGCAAAAGATTGCTGCAATAGAGGAAAAATATACAAAAGAGTTTAATACTAAAAAAACGGCTCTGGAACACGAGTATAATACTAAAATAAGTGCAATAGAAAATAAAATAAAAGAACAGATAAAGAAAAAAGCACAGGAGAAGAAGTACGATTATGTATTTGCAAAGAGTGTGGTTTTGTATGGCGGGGATGATATAACAAGTGAAATTTCGGCATCTGTAAAATAATTTGCAAGGCTTGCTTTAGACCCTGAAACGAGCCTCGCAATAAACGGATACGGCTCCGCCTTACATCCTCTGCTCGGCTTGTTCAGGGTGACAGCCAGTTATGTCATTCCGAACTTGTTTCGGAATCTCTTGCAAATCTTGTTTTCCTTCTTCAAAACTTTAAATTTGTAACGGAAATTTAACAAAAAACAATTGTAACGAAATGTAAAGATGAATTTACATCCCCCTCAAAGCAAGTTATAATCCCCTATATGATATGATATGATATGATGGGATGGGTGAATAGCAATTAATTTTCTCCAAAAAACTTTGTAGAAGTATACAAAAAAGAACACGAAATACAAAGAGAAAGGAGAAAATTATGGGAAACGGAATTGAGAGAGCAGGGGCACAAACACGCCCGATTGACACAAAGGTACAGGTAAAACTTGGTGCAGGTGCACACTTTGATCAATCAAGTGCAGGCGGCGGGGTAAATTTAAGAGTAGACAAAAACTTTAAACTCAACGAAAGTATTTATCTGAAAGGAACTGCAGGTGCAGAAATTTATTCCAATACCAGGGGAGCAGACCTAGGGATTGAATTACGCACAGCAAAAGGTAATATTACTCCGGCATTAGGTGCTGAGGTACAGTATCGCCAAAGCGGAATTAATAAGCTCATAGTAGATGAAAAGTCCACAATTACTGATGGCGAGTCTATTAAAGAATTTTATGATACCAGCATTACCGAGTACAGAAAAGATTGGATTAACACGAATCTTAAAGCAGGGCTTGAAGGTACAACAAATAATGGTCGTTTTACAGCCGGTGCAGGGATTAAATTTGGTGCAAATTTTGATTTAAAAGACCCGGCAACTGTAACTAATGATGTACAGGTATCAATGCCGCAAAACGATGAATTTGCAACTAAATTGGAAGAATTATGTGACAAATTGGGTGCACAAACAAGAGCAGCAGCGCCTATGCCCGAGCTCAATACGCGTATAGCAATAATTGTTGAAGGCCCGGCGGAAGGCAAGCATCTTCCTGAACATATGAATCTTTCAGGATATGCGCATGCAGAATATAAACTTGGCAAAGGCTTGTCAGTATTTGCAAACGGAGAATTTGGCAATAAAGTTAAAGAAGGTACAGTCGGTATCAGATATACCTTCTAGGATAAAATGCGGGGCAGAAAATTGTACCTGCTCCGCTTTTAAAATGACAAGAGAAATATTAACAGGAGTATAAACAACGATGACAGTGATTAATAATGTTCAATACTTAAAAGATTGTGAAACCGGTTTAAAACGATATGACATAAACAATGACGGCAAGACAACTGTTGAAGAGTATAAAAATGTAGCTTTATTTGGCGATGAAAAAATAGACGAAGCAGCATTTAAATCTCTTGAAGCGTATGCCGGTACAGACGGGGTAATAACAGCACAAGAGTATGCTTACTGGCTAAATAGCAAAGATTACGATGATTGCGTTAATGCGTTTGAAAAAAAATGCAGCCAAAGCTCATTTGGAACATTGGGAACTTTCCCTGCTTTGTTTAAAATGCGTGACAAATTATACGCTGCAAAATATAGACGCAGTAATCCTGCTGACATTTATGAAAGTCCTATCGAAAAATACAAAAATAATAACAAAGGCTTGATAAGTACAATCATAGAGTTTTTTAAAGGAAATTAATGCGGATATTCAAGAGAGTGTGTATAAAAAGAAAAGTAGCAGATAAAAGAATAAAAAAAGGAAAGGAGAAAAATTATGGGAATCAATCTGAAATCATTAAAGTACATGGCACAGGGGTTTAAAAAGGTGGCGTTGAATGACACCAAAGGAGTTTTGACAAAGAAAAACAATTTCAAATGGGTAAAAGAAGGGCCAGGAAATACCATGGAAACTATTTTCCCGACAGGCACACGGGTACGAGAGAAAAGTAAAGATTTTTATAGCTCAATGATAGAGGACAAAATAATTACAAAACCGGACGGAACAGAAATTCACAAATATGGTCGTTCTCGGGATACACGATATATTACCAGATATTCAAACTCAGGTTTAGAGACTCTGGCGAGGCCGGTCAGGGGAGCAAAAGATGCTGCACAAGAATTGACTGAAAAAAGACTTAACTTTATTGATGCTTTTAATGCCAGATTTGCCAGAAAAACAGTAAAAGGTGAAGACGGTACCGTATCAAAGTTCATTTATGACAAAGATAATGGTAATATGGTAAAATGGTGGCGTAAAAATCCGAAAGGCGAAGTAACTCAAGGGAAAGTTCTTAATCTTCCGGGTTTGGGCAGGACAACTACAGTCAAGGCTCCTGATGGTACTTTTGTGTGCAAGAGCAGGTACGGTGTTGACGGATTTGGCAGTGAAATCCAGACACTAAAGATAGCTCCGGATAATAGTAATGTATATAGTGAACGTATACTAAAAACAAAAGATGGAATAACAAGAGAAACAACAGATTTGGCGACTGATGACAAGTATGGTATTCTTGATGCTCTCCTTAAGGCAATAAAACAAATTAATACCTAAAAATCCGGTATTTTGGGGAATGTTTTATGGCAGACAAGGTTTACTAACGGCGGACACACTGAATTCAGTGTGTCCGCCATCAATTTTTATTCTCTTCACGCCAGTTAATTTTTGTTACAATTTCGCCGGCTGCTACTTGCAAAAATCGTTCATTTGGGGTATAATATCTGTATTAAAATTTAAGTTTCGACAACAAGTGGAATTTGTCTGCGGGTGGAAGGTTTATTTAAGGCAGATTCCGTTAAATGTTAAAATCTCTGATTTTAGCGATATATAACAAGTTGGTATATTATTTAGTGTTACTTATAAAATGTGAGGGGAAAACCTATGTTAAAAACTGCAACTGAATTGAAAAAGTCGAAACAAACTTTTAATGACGAGTTTGAAAATTATCTGAAAAAACAACAACTCAAAACAACGTTTAACGGCTCAGAACTTGAAACATTTTCATGGTATAAAAAAGTTCTCGGGTTGATATAGTCTGATACATCCTGTATCACATAGTGTAATGGTCTTTTCCTCTCCACACGGGGAGAGAGTTTAGTTGTTGTTGTATGAATTATGTTTGCTCACTATTTTCTGTTGTGAACTGCCGTCGCCTCTCCATCGACGGCCTTTTTCTTA
>CASELB010000178.1 GCA_949288685.1 uncultured bacterium | reverse complement strand
TGATATTATTGTATATAGAGAGACATTAGAAGATTTAATTTCTCATGACAATATCCCGGATAGGTTAAAGTGATGTTTGATCAAATTTTAAATATTTTAAAAAGTTCACTTGAAGAAACATGGTTATCACTTAGTTGGGTGAATGCTTTTGAAATTTTTATAATTTTAGTTACACTTTTATTTTTATACCAGAAATTTATCAGAAATACACAATCGGAAAAACTTGTTAAAGGTTTGTTTTTCCTTGCGGCTGCCTGGATATTTTCACAAATTCTTATATATTTAAATATAAAGATTATCGGCGGATTTATCCAGCTTATGGTGCTTGTTATTACTTTGAGCCTTATAGTTATTTTTCAGCCGGAACTCAGGCGGTTGTTAGGTTATCTCGGTCAGCCCGGTGTAATAAGCAGATTATTTTTCGGTTCCGGTACACATATTACAAAATCCGATAAAGATGTTGATATTGTTAAGGAGATAGTAGAAGCTATTAAATATCTTTCAAAAACAAGAACAGGTGCGCTTATTGTTTTTCAAAAAGATATGAGTGATACGGTTTTTTCTGATGTTGGAACAAAGCTAAATGCAGATATTTCAACAGAATTAATTTTAACTATTTTCCACCCCAACACTCCGCTGCATGACGGGGCTCTTGTAATAAGAGATAACAGAATAGTGTCAGCAGGTGTTCTCCTTCCGCTGACGGAAGACCCAAAATTAAGCTGGAAGTACGGTACGCGTCACCGTGCGGCAATCGGCATGTCTGAATGCAGTGATTCCGCATGTCTTGTTGTCTCGGAAGAAACAGGCGATGTTTCTATTTCTATTGACGGCACTTTGAAAAAGTATGATGATTTACATCTTCTTAAAGCGGACTTGGCTGCAATATTAGGTGTAAAAGAAGAAGAGAATAGTGCGGATACAAAGAAAGATCGTGCAATTTTTGATTTCAGTAAAATTCTCCCAAGCAAGCAAAAGGAGAATAATTAATGTTTGGCAGACATGCAAAACCTCCGGTTGTAGTCAAAACAAAGAAGCAAATTTTCATTGATTATTTTATGCGCTATTTAGCATTAACTATCGGGGTGTTTATTACAGCGGCTGCCTTGGAATGCTTTTTGGTCCCCAATAATGTGATTGACGGCGGAGTTATCGGTCTTGCAATGATTATCAGCTCGGTTACAAAATTCAATCTGGGTTTGTTAATCTTTATAATTGATATTCCTTTTATAATTCTTGCATTACATAAGTTTCAAAAATCTTTTGTTATACAAACATTTTATTCTGTTGCTGTTCTTGCATTTGCAACAAATTTGTTTCATTCACACAATTTTACACATGATTTATTATTAACGACGGTCTTTGGCGGTATATTTCTCGGTCTTGGTGTCGGTATAATATTAAGAAATAACGGCTCGCTTGACGGAACGGAAATTCTTTCCATGTGGTTATTTCAGAAATACAAACTGTTTTCTGTAGGACAAATGTTAATGTGTATAAATTTATTTGTGTATACTGTTGCAGGTCTTGTATTTGGCTGGGATAAGGCTATGTATTCCGTTTTGACATATTTTATTGCCTCCAGAGTTATTGATATGGTTATGGAAGGCTTTAATAAAATGAAGTCTGTCAGAATATTCTCTCCATACTATAAGGAAATTGGTTCCGCAATTATGCAGGAACTGGATATAAGTGTTACTTATATGCGCGGGATGGGCGGATATTCAAGAGAAGAAAAAATTATAACTTATTGTATTGTTTCAAGGTTTGATCTTCCGAAATTGAAAGATGTTGTTATAAATATTGACCCCTCGGCGTTCTTTGCTATTGGTGAAGTCTTTGAAGTCCACGGCGGTCGTTTTAAGAATAAGTAATTGTTAAATTAATAAAAATATTATACAATTATAATAAATGAAAGGATTATATAAAAATGGCGAAGAATATTGATACTATACCTATAGAAGTATGTATACTTACTCAAGACCATGATATCAAAGGGGTTGTACATGTTTCTAAATACACAAATTCTAACAGAGAATTAACTGATTTATTAAATGACCGGGAAAGACGTTTTCTTGCCGTTACTAATGTTGAAATATATACCAGAAACTCTAATCAGCCGCCTAAGAGATATAATTTTTTAGAAATTCATATGGATTATATACTAATGGTGCATCCGACTTCTCAGGCATTGTTTAAAGAAGTGGGAAACAAGGCTCAGGAAGATATAAACAGATTTCAGGAATTAAGAAGGAAGCTGGGACAAACAAAACCATTTTAGTTTATATTTCTTAATATTCCCCTGAGATTATTTACATATATATGTATGTTGTGTATAATGTAACTGTAAAGGTTTCTTAAAAAAAGAACGGTTTTTCCCGTTCTTTTTTTGTCAATTGGAGGCATATGAAACAGGATATTAACAGATACGAAATTCTTGCAAAAGTAACGCCGCTTATTGAAAATACGGCAATGAGATTTAATCTTATTCCTATTGAAATTGAATTTGTAAAAGAAAACCATCGCTGGTTTTTAAGAATTTTCTTGTATTCTCACGAGCGAAATATTACAATTGATGATTGTGAAAATGTTACGCGCAGTTTAAATGACTTTCTTGATGATATAATTCCTGTTAAATATTCGCTGGAAGTTTCATCTCCGGGGCTTGAAAGAAAATTCAAATCTGATAAAGAGTTTTTAATTTTTAAAGGGCGCAGAATTAGTTTAAAATTAAAGCAACCGCTGGAAGGAGAAACAGAAAAAATTTTTAAAGGTGAAATATTAGACTGGGATGATAGGGAAGGTTTAACTTTTTTAAGGTTTGAAGATGCCAGAGAGTTGATTATTCCTAAAAATAATATTCAGTCAGCGAAATTGTATATAGATTAAAACACTAAAGCCGAATGGCAGAAAGGTATGAAATGATAAAAATAGGAACAGCATTATTTGAGGCTTGTGAAGAGCTTGAAAGAGAAAGAGGTATCTCAAAAGAAGTATTAATTGCTTCATTGTGTGATGCTATGGTCGCAGCATATAAAAGACATATGCATGTTAAAGAAGCAACTAATATTGAGGCAATCCTTGATGAACAAGCTGGTGAAATCGGTGTATTTTCAACGAAGCTGGTTGTTAATGAAGTTGAAGATCCTGAAACACAAATTTCTTTGAAAGATGCAAAAGATATTGATGAAGATGTTGAACTGGATGATGAAGTAAAAATAGAAGTTACACCGGAACAGTTTGGCAGAATTGCTGCCCAGACTGCAAAGCAAGTTATAACTCAACGTATCAGAGATGCTGAACGAAATAATATTCTTAATGAATTTCTTGAAAAGAAAGGTACACTTGTTACCGGTATTATTCAACGTGTAGAGAACAGAAATGTAATTGTTAATATAGGAAAAACTGATGCTATTATGCCTCAACGTGAACAAATACCGCGAGAATATTATAAACCGGGTAACAGAATAAGAGTATTTGTTTTAAATGTAAAAGAAACAAACAGACTTCCGCAGGTAATTGTTTCACATGCACATGCTGAAATTGTAAGGGAATTATTTGACTTAGAAGTTCCTGAAATTGAAGACGGTATTGTTGAAATTAAATCAATAGCAAGAGAAGCAGGTTACAGAACAAAACTGGCAGTTTGGTCAAATGATCCGGAAGTTGACAGTGTCGGTGCTTGTATAGGTCCGCGCGGCAGCAGAATTCAAACAATAGTGAGTGAACTTAAGAACGAAAAAATTGATATTGTAAGATGGTCGCCGGATCCGGTTGAATATATTGTTAACGCTATTTCTCCCGCGCGTGTTGTGTCCGTTGATATTATGACAGATGATGAGGATACAAAAGATGCACTTGTTGTTGTTCCGGATGATCAACTTTCATTAGCAATCGGACGTGAAGGGCAGAATGTAAGACTTGCTCATAAGTTGACCGGCTGGAAAATTGATATTAAGAGTGTTTCTCAAATGGAACGCGAAGAAGCGGAAGCTCAATCTACTGTATATAAGTATGATGAACAAGCTGATGCTGATTACGAAGAACAAACAGCAGATGATGATGAATTACAGCAAGAAATTGAAGAAGAAATGAATCAGCAGGAAATTGATGAAGAAGATTTTGCGGCTGAGGAAACTGCTGAATCTGAAACCGAAGAAGCTGTTGAAGAATAATTAAAAAAAGAGAATAAATAGCGGTGTTATATGACACCGCTATTTTATTTTTTATTTTTTATTTTGTACGATTAGTTTTTGCAATTCTGCATTTTTTACTGAAAGTTCTTTTAGTATTGCATCCAAATTTTTATTGATTTGAGCTCGTTTTGCCTTATGGATTTTAACTTCTTCAATAACATTTTTATATTCCTGTATTAGATAGAGGAAACCTTTTCTTTTTTCTGCCGGTAAATCTTTTATTTGTATAGATGTACCATATTCGCTAAGGAGTCTGTTGTATATTTCTTCACATTTCTTCTTTTTTATATTAAGAGAATTTATTTGTTCATTAAGTTCTTTAATTTCATTTACTAATTTAGTACTTTTTTCTTCCAGTGCAGCAAGTTCAGCTGCTAATTTAATATGTTTTTCTTTGCGTGTTAATATATTTTTTGAATTGTATGAACAGTTACCGTCTGCTCGTTTTTCTGAGTTTAATTCACGTAGCCGACCGTTTTCCGTTTTATATTCAATTTTATAATAGTCAACTTTGTCATTAATCGGTACACCGGTTTTATCAATATTTTTCCCTGATAATACAAGCTGTCCGTTTTCATATTTTCTTAAATATTTTCCGCCTTTTGTATTATATTCAAGAATACCTGTAAAGTTTTCACCCTCATTATTTTTTAATATTCCTGAACCTTTTTCAAGTTTTAGGTTATTATTTTTTAATAATGTGTGAAAATCTGTGAACTTACCTTTTTTTACAAAATAAACAATCCCTGCAGTGCTGCCGGCGGCTGCAAGTGCTGCCAGAGACGCATATAATAGAGCGGAATTATTTTTTTTATCTTTATTGATATTAGTATCGGACGGCTTCTGTTTTAAAGCAGGAATGTAATTTAAAGATATTGGGTTAATAGAAGGTACTGACATAAATACTCCTTTACCAGTGTATAAAGAATACTCAAAAATTAAATTGCTCTTTTGCTAAAAAAAATATTTAAATTGTTACATAAATTTACAATTAATATATATACAATATGCCCGGGGGGTAGAATATTACTTAATTTCTTAATAATTTTAAATATACACTTTAATCCATTTGAATTTTACTGTAAAATATAATTATTATATGTGGATTATGTGATATAGGATTAGAGACGAAAATAATAAAGGGGCATATTTGAAAGAGCTGTATTTTATTCTGGTTTTCCTTGTCTTATCAACACTGTTTGCGGTGCTGATGGTTGTTGCAGGTTTCTTATGTCAGTATAAGAAGAAAGACAGTATAAAAAATACTCCGTATGAGTGCGGTGTTAATTTGTTTTGCGATGCCAGAGCAAAATATGATATAAGGTTTTTTAACTATGCAATACTGTTTTTGATATTTGATGTGGAAACAATATTTCTTTTCCCGTTTGCTAAAAATTTTTCTCAGCTTGGTGTACTTGCTGTTGTTGAAGGGTTGTTTTTTATATTTATTCTTGTTCTTGCTCTGGTATATATAATCCAAAAGAATGTATTGAGGTTTAGATGAATTTAATTGTTACAACAATTGATTATATCTTGAATTGGAGCAGAGCAAATTCGCTCTGGCCATTTACCTTTGCTACTTCCTGCTGCGGAATAGAATTGATGCAAACAACAGCAAGTAACAATGATATAGCACGTTTTGGCTCAGAAGTTTTTAGAAATTCTCCAAGGCAGGCTGATTTACTGATATGCGCAGGAACTATTACACACAAAATGGCACCTGTTTTATTAAGATTGTATCAGCAGATGGCAGAGCCTAAATATGTTATTGCAATGGGGTCTTGTGCTTGCGGCGGAGGGATGTTTTGCAATAATACATACTCTGTAGTTAACGGTATTGATAAAATTATTCCTGTTGATATTTATCTGCCTATGTGTCCTCCGCGTCCTGAAGCACTATTGGATGCAATAAGAAAATTGCAGCGAAAAATAAAAACGGAGAGTATCACTACGAGAAAAGAATTTGTGAATTCACATCGTTCAAACTTATCTGAGAAGGCTGAAATATTAGTCAAAGCTCCTGATTTGAAAATTGTAAAAACGGAAGGTTGTTATCTTGACTATTCACTGGATTTTGAGTGTAAAGACTCAACTAAAAATCAGACAACAGGTTATATTGTTGACTATGAAAGTGAGCTGTTAAATAATCTTGCGAATTTAAAAGCCTCAGGGTTCAATATTTTAACCTCAATTATTGCGACCGATTGGAAAGATTGTATTGAGCTTAATTACAGACTTTATTCAACTTTTCAGAGCCGTTTCTTTGAACATAAAATATATGTAAAAAACGAAGCCGAATCAGTTATTGATATATTTCCAAGTGCGTATTTTGATGAGTGCGAAATTTACGATTTGTTTGGAGTAGTATTTAAAGGAAATCATAACCTAAAAAGGTTGTTAAATCCAAAAAGCTGGGAAGGATATCCGCTAAAAAAGGATTATGTACAACATGATGAAAGGCTGGTCTGGAATGAGTAAAATGAAACTTAATCTCGGACCGCAGCACCCTTCTACGCATGGAGTCTTAAGACTTATTCTTGATGTTGACGGCGAAAAAATTTTAGGGTGTGAACCGGTTATCGGGTACTTGCACCGTGGGATGGAAAAAATGGCTGAGGGGATGACATACCTGCAATACCTGCCGACTGTAGATAGAGTCGATTATGTAAGCGGATTTTTTAACTCATTTGCTTATGTATCTGCGGTTGAAAAACTTTTAAAAATTGAAGTCCCTGAAAGAGCGTCAATAATAAGAGTTTTGCTTATGGAGCTGAACCGCATTGCGTCTCATTTACTCTGGCTGGGAACATATCTTTTAGATCTCGGTGCTGTTTCTCCGTTCTTTTATACATTCAGGGAAAGGGAGCTTATACTCAATTATTTTGAAAAAATTTCAGGTCAGAGGTTAATGTATAATTATTTTGTTTTTGGCGGCGTAAGACAGGATATTGAATATATAGAAGAAATCCGACCCATAATTACAACTGTAGTTGAAAAACTTGAAGACTATGAAAAATTGTTAACAGATAATCCCATATTTATATCAAGAACTAAGAATGTCGGAATTTTGGAACGAGGGGAAGCACTTGCCTATTCGATTACGGGTCCTAATTTACGGGCATCAAATTCACATCTTGATTTCCGCACACAGTCAGGATTGTATAAAAATTTTGAATATAAAATTGCTAAAGCCGAAGACGGGGATTGTTATTCGCGTTATAAAGTCCGTCTGGAAGAAATAAGAGAATCCGCTAATATTATTAATCAAGCAGTTGATTTGCTTTTATGCAAGCCGGGCGATGTTAACATTGGGCTTAATCCTGTTAATATAACACCGGAAGCAGGAGAGGCGTATGCGGATGTTGAAACTCCGCGCGGGCTTACAACTTGTTGCGTAAAGTCGGACGGTTCAGCTAATCCGTACAGGGTAAAATGGAGAACCGGCTCTTTTTATGCTGTGCAAATTTTGCCTAAATTACTTATCGGGAATATGATTTCCGACATTATGTCTATATATGGATCACTGGATGTTATGCTGCCGGAGGTTGACCGATGAATTATTTGTACTGCGCATTTATTGAATTGCTGGCTAAATATAATTTCCCGGAAGGTCTTGCATTAATTATATTTCCGTTGCTGCCGTTCTGTATTGTTGCAATCGGTCTGCTTGTTATGGTTCTTTTTCTTGTTCTTGCAGAACGTAAAATTCTGGGATTTGTTACCCAAAGAAAAGGTCCTAACCGTGTAGGTTACTGGGGGCTTTTACAAACTGTAGCTGACGCATTTAAACTTTTATGCAAGGAGAATATTACTCCCTCAGGTGCTGATAAATTTTTATTTACACTTGCTCCTGTTATTGCATTTATTCCGGTTATGCTTGTATGGGGAATTTTACCTTACAATGCAGAGTTTAATTTAATGTCTACACCTGCAAATCTTATATTTTATATCTTTTTGGCGTTCATGCCTGTCCTGGGTATATTTTTAGGCGGATTTGCAAGTAACAGTAAGTATTCAATAATAGGTTGCGTAAGGGCAATTGCACAGGCAATAAGTTATGAACTCCCTATAGCATTTTCTCTGCTCGGGGTAGTCGTACTATCTTCGTCTCTCAATTTGTCTCAGATAACTCTTTCACAGTATTCTGTATATGGACCGGCAAAATGGTTTATTATTCCGTCATTTATAGGCTTTGTTGTTGTTTTTATATCTGTTATTGCAGAACTTAACAGATGTCCTTTTGATTTGCCGGAAGCGGAAAGTGAACTGGTTGCAGGTTATAGTACGGAATATTCAGGAATGCGGTTTGCTTTATTTTATATTACAGAATACTCTATGATGTTTGCAAATGCGGCATTTATTGTTGTTCTTTTCTTGGGCGGATATTTGTCACCTTTTGGCGGTTATTTATCAAATATATTATGGGGCGATTCTATTACAGCGAATATACTTGTGTACTTTGAGCAAACATTCTGGTTCCTTTTTAAAACTTTTATTATTTTGTTTTTGTTTATTCTTATCCGGGCAACTTATCCGCGGTTGCAATCGCATAAATTACTTAAGTTATCCTGGACGATTTTACTTCCTTTATCAATAGTTAATCTGTTTATTTGTATGCTTATAAAATTTATCGGAGGTGCTGCGGGATGAAATTTTTAAAACAGATAAAAGCACTTCTGGAAGGTGTATTTATAGTTTTTAAGCATTTGTTTAAAAAATCAGTAACTCTTCAATATCCGGAAGAGCGCCCGGTGGTGCCGGAGAAGTTCAGAGGAGGACATACTCTAAATGGTTGTATCGGGTGTGGAATTTGCAGGAAGGTGTGTCCTTGTGATGCAATTACTATAGAAAACGAAGGGAAAAATGTTACTTCATATAAAATAAATCTTCGTAAGTGTATGTTTTGTGGAAATTGCCAGTATTATTGTCCGGTCAGTGCAATTAAGCTGGGTAAAAAATTTGAACTTGCGACAGCGTTTGAAGAAGAATTACAGGTTGAACTTGTAAATGACAGTAATAAAAGCAAGGAGGATAACAAATGACAACAGCATTAATATTTTATCCTGCTGCGTTAGTGATTGTGATATTTTCTATTATTTCAATTTTGTCCAGCCGGGT